>JBFFLJ010000018.1:0-34295 GCA_041554935.1 Candidatus Izemoplasma sp. | reverse complement strand
GGACTCGTAGATCCTTGATATAATACGACATTACTTAAACTGTTTTCTTGATAGGATTTGACTCCTATATAAAAAGTATACATTAGATTAAACTTCATGTTAAAATCATAATGTATACTTATATCTTACGTGTTATAATAAATGTGGGTGAGATGTATGAGAAAAAATTTTGCAACCATTATCGCTTTAGCTGCCTTTGTTGGAATATTTTTAAAAGTTTTTGTTGATGCTACGGATGGCGATTTCAACATTCTTAGAGGATTGAGTGCTTTGAGATATTTTACAATACAAAGTAATCTCATCGTAGCACTATATTTTTCTATGTTTTTTATCAAACCAATCAGAAACAATAAAATCTATCAACGTTATTTGGGGGCAGTTACAATTTATATTACTGTGACTTTTCTTATATTTGTGTTTTTCCTACAACCAATTTACCATCCAACAGGATGGGCAGGATTAAGTAGTATTTTAAGTCATTATATTGTTCCAATTACCTCGATTACGTATTTTATTCTATATCGAGAAGAAGTTCGTTTTCAATATAATGAAATTCCATTTTGGTTAGTATTCCCGGTATTATATCTTGTATTTGTGATTCTTTTAGGAGCCTTTACTGGAGATTATATATATCCTTTCTTCCAAGTTAATCAGATCGGAATTCCACGGTTAATCATCAATTGCATCGGACTTTTTACGTTGTTCCTTTTGTTGTCATTTATGACAGTGAAAATGGTTTCAAAACCAAAAAAATGAATAGCTGATTAGTGGCTTTACAAAGCGTTTTATTTCGATATGTTAATTAGAATTAATCAAAAATATTACGGACAATAAAAAATGTTGTTTATTCAGTTGAATATGCAACTTTTGTTTGTTATAATGTGAGTGGTGTAAAAACGCTTTCATTGAAACGTGGTACATCAATTAATCGAAAATTGGTAGAGATACCAGTCTTTTGTATGGTTATGGGGTTTGATATATGAAGCGAATTACAATCATTGCAGGACATTATGGAAGTGGGAAAAGTGAAATCAGTGTGAATCTTGCATTGCAGAAACATATTGATTATATTGTTGATTTGGACATTATTAATCCGTACTTCCGATCACGCGCTTTGAATGATATGTTTGAGGAAAACGGGATAAAACTTGTTGAATCAACTGTCAAAGGGATGTTGAATAGTGACATGCCTTATGTATCAGGAGAAGGTAAAATTCCTTTTATCCGCCCAGATATTACCGCGATTTATGATCTCGGTGGCACTGAAAATGGTGCGAAAGTTTTGGTTCAATTTATGGATTTTGTAAAGAATTACGATGAAATTGATTTTCTTTGCACAGTTAACATTTATCGTCCCGAAACTGCTACTGCTACATTAATCAAAAAAACAATTGTTTTACTTGAAGCACAAACACAATTAAAAATTACGGGATTAATTAACAATACAAATTTGATTGACGAAACAGTGGAACAAGATATCATTGATGGTGAAAACATATTATTAGAAGTTAGTAAAGATTTAGGTATTCCAATTGTTTATACAATTGTTGAAGAAACACAACAAACTACACACCAATTTGCGGGAGAAACACTGAAACTCAGTCGTTATGTCGCTCGTAAATGGTTATAGGAGGAAAAATTATGGCAAAAGGTAGAATTATTATTGATATTGATCGATGCAAAGGATGTGGCCTTTGTATAAACTATTGTCCAGTTCATATTTTGGAGCTTGATGAATCGAGAACAAATGCTAGAGGGTATACTCCACTTATGACAACTGATATGGAAAAATGTATTGGATGCGCATTTTGTGCAACAATGTGTCCTGACTCAGTTATCACTGTCGAACGATTTTTAAAGGAGGCAAAATAATGGCAAAAGTATTAATGAAAGGTAATGAAGCAATGGCTTTAGCAGCTATTAAAGCTGGTTGTGATGCATTTTTTGGTTATCCAATTACACCACAAAATGAATTACCTGAATATTTAAGTGTTCATATGAAAGCAAATGGTCGTGCCTTTGTGCAAAGTGAAAGTGAAGTAGCAGCTATTAATATGGTGTATGGTGCAGCAGGTGCAGGAGCACGTGTTATGACTTCATCTAGTAGTCCTGGGATTGCATTGAAACAAGAGGGAATTACGTATATTGCGGGAGCAGAATTACCTGCTGTAATTGTAAATGTTATGCGTGGTGGACCTGGTCTAGGTGGAATTCAACCATCACAAGCAGACTACAAACAAATTACTCGCGGTGGCGGAAACGGTGACTATTATTTATATAGTCTAGCACCTGAAAGCTTACAAGAAGCTGTTGATTGTATCAAAGAAGCTTTTGATATCGCAGATTATTACCGTAATCCAGTTATGATTGCAGTGGATGGGTTGATTGGCCAAATGATGGAACCAGTAGACTTTGATCACGAAGTTCCAAAATGGGATTTAAAACCTAAAACTTGGGTAGCTGACGGAGAACGCAAAAATCGCGGGAAAAATATTATCAATAGTTTATACTTGGATCCTCAAGATCTTGAAAATCACAATTTGAAATTACAAAAAAAATATATTGATATGAAAGAAAATCATCAACGTTATGAAATGATTAATATGGAAAACGCTGAGATTGCAATTGTTGCTTTCGGTAGTACTTCAAGAATTGCTAGAACTTCAATCGAATTATTAAAAGAACAAGGAATAAACTGTGGTATTTTAAGACCTATCACAATTTACCCATTCCCAGAAAAAGCATTTCATGAACTCCCTAACACAGTAAAGGATTTACTTGTTGTTGAAATGAGTATGGGTCAAATGATTGATGATGTTAAAATTGCAAATGAAGGGCGTTTACCAATTCATTTTTATGGAAGAGTTGGTGGAATCGTTCCAGAAGCAGAAGAGATTGTCAACAAAGTATTAGAGATTGTAGGTGCTAAAAATGTCTAACGTTAAAACAGTATATAAAAAATCAGAAGGTCTTTCAGACTTCCACTTATCATATTGCCCTGGATGTACTCATGGTATTATTCATAAATTAATTGCTGAAACATTAGTTGAATTAGATGTATTAGATCACACAGTAGGGATTTCTAGTGTTGGATGTAGTGCATTAAACTATGATTTCTTTAGTTGTGATATGCAACAAGCCGCACATGGACGTGCGCCAGCTGTTGCAACTGGTATCAAACGTGTCAAACCAGATACAATCGTATTCACATATCAAGGCGATGGTGATTTAGCAAGTATCGGGATTGCAGAAGCAATCCATGCTGCACACCGTGGTGAAAACCTAACAATCATCTTTGTCAATAATGCAATTTATGGAATGACTGGTGGCCAAATGGCACCAACAACACTCCTTGGACAACGTACAACGACATCACCTGAAGGTCGTAGTGAAAAAGAAAATGGTGCACCATTAAGAATTAGTGAATTAATGGCTACAATTCCTGGTGCGACATATATCGAACGTGTTAGTGTTCACAATCCACAACATGTCAACAAAGCTCGTAAAGCATTGAAAAAAGCTTTCACAATTCAAAAAGAGAAAAAAGGATTTACGTTAATTGAATTCATTTCGACCTGTCCTGTAAACTGGGGTATGACTCCAAAGGATGCAATTGATTGGGCAGTTGATAATATGATTCCTTATTTCCCATTAGGAGTATTTAAAGATAAAACTGAGGGGGAACAATAATGTTAAACGAAAAAGTTATCATCGCAGGGTTTGGTGGACAAGGTGTTATGTTAATGGGACAACTTTTAAGCTATGCCGCAACTGAAAAAAACATTAATACACTATGGTTTCCATCATATGGACCAGAAACACGTGGAGGAACAGCAAACTGTTCTGTAACAATTTCTGAAGAATATGTAAATAGTCCTGTTATTTCAACACCGGATAGCATAATGATTATGAACAAACCATCACTTGCTAAGTTTCAACCTAAACTGAAAAAAGATGGAAACTGTTTTATCAACACATCACTGATAAAGGATGTTGAATATCGTAACGATGTTAAAGTATTTGAAGTTGATGCAAATAATATTGCATTAGAATTAGGAAATCTAAAAGTAGCAAACATGGTTATGTTAGGAGCTTATCTTGCTGTAACTAAAGTGTTCACAGAAGATGAAATAATCAATGTTTTGAAAAAGAAATTTACAGGTAGCAAAGCGAATTTAATTGAAGTTAATCGCAAAGCACTTGAAGCGGGAAGAAACGCTGTAACGTAAGGAGTGATCATCATGTTTCGAAATTTTCAACAAGTAATTGATTATGCAGGAAAATTAGAAACAAAAGATTTGATTGTTGCCTACCCAGAAGACAGAGCAATCTTTATTGCCATTAATGATGCATTTATGATGGGACTAATTCGACCTGTTTTAGTTGGTGACAAGAAAAAGATTCTTGATACATTAATGGAATTAGGGATTAGTAAAAATGGCTATGAAATCTATAATACACTTGATAAAACTGCAGCAGCAATGATGAGTGTAAAATTGGTTTCAAAACAAAGAACTTCAATCTTGATGAAAGGACAAATGCATTCAACAAGATTACTTGAAGAAGTTCAAAATGAAGAATATGGATTGATTGAGAAAAATATCTTATCACACATTGGAGTCTTAGATATTCCAAGTTATCACAAACTGTTATTTATATCTGACGCCGTGATGAATGTATTGCCGACAATTGAAGAGAAGAAATATATCATTGAAAATACTTTAAACTTTGTGACAAGTCTTGGGATTTATAAACCAAAAATTGCATTGATATCAGCAGTTGAAAGTGTCAATGAAATCATTCCCTCTACCGTAGAAGCAAAGGCAATTGTTGAAGAGTTAAAATCGAGTGACGAATATTATATTGGAGGACCTTTCAGTATTGATATCGCAGTTAGTCATGAATCGGCAACAACTAAAAATGTTAATCATGTTGTTGCAGGGGATGCTGATATTCTGATTTTTCCAAATATGGAAGCAGGAAACACATTCTATAAATCAACAACATTCTTAGCAAATGCAACTCCAGCAGGACTGATCTTAGGTGCCAAAAATCCGATTGTTTTGACATCACGAAGTGACAGTTACAAATCAAAATTATATTCAATTGCATTAGCAGTGGTCAGTACGGATATTTTATGAGAATTTTCGTCATAAATCCCGGAAGTACCTCAACAAAAATCGGATTGTTTCGAAATACAGAGTTAGAATTTGAATCAACAATCAGACATAACAGTGAAGACTTAGAACAATATGAAAACTTAATGGACCAAATTCCATTTCGTCTTCAGTTAATTGAAGACTTCTTATCAGAACATAAAGTATCAATTGAAACAATTGATGGCTTTATCGGACGGGGAGGACTAATGAAATCAGTTAAATCAGGTATCTATCAGGTAAATGATTTAATGGAAGAGGATTTAAGATCTTGTCGTTATGGAACTCATGCCTCTAATTTAGGAGGTATTCTTGCAAGACAACTTGCAAAAAAAGTTGGGAAACATGCATATATCGCTGACCCAGTTGTTGTTGATGAAATGAGTAGTGTTGCAAAAATCAGTGGGTTAAATGGAATTGAAAGACGCCCATTATGGCACGCTTTAAATCAAAAAGCAGTTGCCAAAAAATATGCTTCAAAAGTAGGCTTGTCCTATGAGGAAATCAATTTGATTGTAGCTCATTTAGGTGGCGGAATTAGTGTTGGTCTTCATAAACGTGGGCGAGTAACAGATGTCAACAATGCCTTAGATGGTGATGGACCTTTTTCACCAGAAAGAACCGGTTCTTTACCAGTTGGAAGTGTTTACGAAATGGCTCTTAGTGGTCAGTACACTCTTGAACAACTAAAACAAATGAATTACGGGATGGGTGGACTCTATTCATATTTAGGAACAAAAGACGCTGAAAAAGTATCTGAAATGATTGCAAATGGAGAAGTTTTAGCCAAACGAGTAATGAAAGCAATGGTATATCAAATTGCTAAAGAAATTGGAAGTTTATATGCCGTTACAAGAAACAATCTTGATGCCATCATTATTACTGGTGGGCTAGCATATAATCAAGATGTTTTACAACCATTATTAGAATATTTGGAGCATTTAGGAGAAATTGTTGTTTATCCTGGTGAGGATGAGCTTCGTGCCTTAGCGTTTAATATGTATGACTACTTAACAGAACCTTTTGAATTACGTCATTATGAATAAGAGCATCAATTGATGCTCTTTTATTTTCGCATTATTAGACTTTATGATATAATTATTAAGAGGTGACAACATGAAATATATCGTTTTTGATATTGAAACAACTGGTCTTGATGTTTTAAATGACTCGATTATTGAAATCGGTGCGGTCAAAGTTCAAGATGGGATTGTGATTGAAGAATTTGAAGAGTTTATTAATCCTGGATTTTCGATTCCTGAGCACATAACAAGAATCAATGGCATTGATGATTCGTTGGTTGCTAATGCCGACTATCCTGGAGTAGTCCTTAGTCGCTTCATTCAGTTTATTTCTGATGCTGAATTTTTAGTTGGTCATAATGCTAAAAGATTTGATTATCCATTTATAGAAAGTGAATTTAAAAGGAATGGACTTCGCTTTGAAGGGCTACCTTGTAAAGATACTGTGTGGATTTCACGTAGTAAAGTTAGACGTTTGCGCAGTTATTCTTTAGCCTCTTTATGTGAACATTTTGGAATTGTCAATCGCACAGCTCATCGCGCTTTAAGTGATGTTTATGCGACTTATGAATTATTTGAACAATTACACAAAGAATTAGACACTTGATAAGTATTATACTTATGAGGTGTTTTTTTATGAACTGTCCAGTGTGTAATATTCATTTATACAAAAATATTACGTTTAAGAACCTATTTTTATTTTCATATCACCACCATCACAAATGTATGGTACTCCTGGATACATTTTATGATCCTGTATGTATCCCGATTGATGGAAACCAAATTATGTTGGAATATATTGTAGAAGGTAACCGAAATCTTAATTATGACTATCTGGTTTTTATGAAGTTTGGGAGAGTAATCGAGAAATATTTGACAGCTAATGATTGGTCAATACTGATTTGGGATGACCAAAATCATTTTTTTGATGTCGATTCATTGACGCTCACACTTATATTTTCTTTAGCAAATAAACCGATTATTGTCTTGTCAGCCTTCTTAGAAAATAGTGAACTTTTATAAAAATATTTGTTTGTATAATCTCACTAATTTCCAAAAAATGTGTTATAATTAAGTATCATAGAAAATTTAATAAAGGGAGCTGATGAAATGAAAGTTCAAGTACGAGGAAAAAATGGTTTTGTATTAACAGATGCAATCGTCGAATATACTGAAAACAAGTTAGACAAAATTGAACGTTACTTCAAGGAAAATCTCGAAGCTTATGTTGTTTGTAAAGTCTACAAAGATCATCATAAAGTCGAGGTGACTATCCCTACTAAGTATTACACTATGCGTGCCGAAGTTGGAAGTGAAGACATGTACGCAGCGATTGATTTAACAGTTGATAAACTGGAATCGCAAATTCGCAAACATAAAAACAAAATTACAAGAAGCCTTCAAAAGAAAGAAGGAGTTGGCGACATTTTCGTTGATGAAGTCGATTTAGAGGCTCTTGAACGAGAACTTGTTTCTGCTTCACCAATCAGAAGAAAAAGTATTGTATTACAAGAGATGAATACTGAAGAAGCAATCACAGCAATTGAAATGTTAGGACATGATTTTTTCATCTATAGATGTGAAGATACAAAAAGAGTTAGCGTGCTTTATCGTCGTGATGATGGAAAGTATGGAGTAATCGAAACGGAGTAATAAAATGCGCCGCAAGGCGCATTTTTTTATGAATAATTGTGATTATGTATTTTATATACATATACACAAGAATTTATGATATGATATATATGATATGAAGAGGTGATTTTATGCTTAAAAGAATTTTTGATTTAGGTGCAAAAGAGTTAAAAAAATTAGAAAAAATTGCTGATGAGGTTTTATCATTAGAAGACCAATTTAAGCAATTATCAGATGAACAACTTCAGGGAAAAACTGTTGAGTTTCGTCAACGTTTAGAAAACGGAGAATCATTAGAAGATATTATGATTGAAGCATTTGCGACAGTACGTGAATCTTCAACTAGAGTTTTAAAAATGACCCCATTTAGAGTCCAAGTAATGGGTGCTGTAACAATTCATGAAGGAAATATTGCGGAAATGAAAACCGGTGAAGGTAAAACTTTGACATCTGTTATGCCTGCATATCTCAACGCCTTAGAAGGTAACGGTGTTCACATTGTTACTGTCAATGAGTATTTAGCTGGTCGTGAAGCAAATGGTGAAATTGGAGATTTATTCCGCTGGTTAGGATTATCGGTTGGATTAAATATTCGTGAATTGACAAAGGAAGAGAAAAAAGAAGCATATATGTGCGATATTTTATATTCCACAAATAATGAGTTAGGTTTTGATTATTTGCGAGATCACATGGTAATCTACCGTGATCAAATGGTTCAAAGACCTTTAAATTATGCGATTATTGATGAGATTGATTCAATCTTAATTGATGAAGCAAGAACACCATTAATTATTAGTGGTGGCGCAAAAAACACATCAAGCTTATACTTGCAAGCACAAGCGTTTGCTCGTAGCTTAGATGAAACTGAGTATGAAGTCGATATTAAAACAAAAGATGTTAACTTAGAGCCTAGTGGAATCGCTAGAGCTGAACGTCATTTTGGCGTTGATAACCTATATGACGTTTCCAATGTCGGATTACTTCATAGTCTCAATAACGCTATCAAAGCAAATTATACAATGGATCGCGATGTGGATTATGTTGTGCAAGATAACCAAGTCATTATCGTTGACAGCCATACCGGACGTTTGATGATTGGGCGACAGTTTAGTGAGGGACTTCATCAAGCTTTAGAAGCAAAAGAGGGTGTTGAAATTAAAAAAGAAACATCAACACTTGCTTCAATTACATTCCAAAACTTTTTCCGTATGTATAAAAAATTATCAGGGATGACTGGTACGGCAAAAACGGAAGAGGAAGAATTTCGAAATATCTACAATATGTTGGTTATCGAAATTCCAACCAATCGCCCGATTGTTCGTAATGATGCAAATGATTTAATATTCGCAACAATGAAAGCAAAATACAATGCAATTGCCGAAGAAATTAAAGAACGTAATAATAAAGGCCAACCAATTCTTGTTGGGACAATCAGTATTGAAACATCAGAATTACTGAGTAGTTTATTAAAACGTCGTGGTGTTAAACATGATGTCTTAAATGCGAAACAACATGAACGCGAAGCAGAAATCGTTGAAAACGCGGGGAAAAAATATGCTGTAACAATTGCGACAAACATGGCAGGACGCGGTACTGATATTAAACTTGGTGAAGGTGTAAAAGAACTAGGTGGACTAGCAGTAATTGGGACAGAACGCCATGATGCACGTCGTATTGACAATCAGTTACGTGGTCGTAGTGGTCGCCAAGGAGATCCTGGTTATTCACGATTCTTCTTAAGTGCTGAAGATGACTTAATGCGTCGTTTTGGTGGAGACCGCTTTAAACGACAATTAGAGATGTTAACAACATCACGTGACAAAGCGGATGAATCTCCCGTGGAATACAAAATGTTTAGTAAAATGGTTGAGCGAGCTCAAAACCAAATAGAAGGAAACAACTTCGACCGTCGTAAAACTGTTCTACAGTATGATGAAGTATTACGTAAACAACGAGAAATCATCTATGAACAACGCCGCGCAATCCTATTTGAAGATTCGATTATATATATTGCTAAAGGTATGATTGAACGTTCTATTCGACGTGTTGTCGATTCACATATTGTTTATGAATCAAAAGAAAATCGCATAAAAAGTGAAGATCTATATAAAGTTTTAAACGGTCGTTTCTTTGGGATTAACCAAGTTAGTAAATCGTCACTTGACGATAGTCCAGAAAACGTGTATACCTATTTAATGGGTCTTGTTGAACAAGATATCACTGAAAAAATAAACACGTTCTCAGAAGAAAAATTTAACGAGTTCTTAAAAGCTGTTGTATTACGCGTTGTCGATACATATTGGGTTCAACATATTGATCAAATGAGTGAATTACGTCAAGGAATTGTGTTACAACAATATGCGCAAATGAATCCATTAAGAGAATATCAAGAAATGAGTTTTCAAATGTTTGCAGATATGGTTAACTCAATTGAAACAGATGTTACAAAATATGTTTTAAGAGCTGTTATACGTGATAATTTACAACGTGTTCAAGTTGCAAAACCAACTTCAACTCATTCTGGAAAAGAAGAAACAGCGAAACGAAAACCACGCACAACAACAAAAGTTGGGCGTAATGATTTATGTCCATGTGGCAGTGGCAAAAAATACAAAAACTGTCATGGAAAATAAAAAAAAAGGACTCAAGAATATTTCTTGAGTTTTTTGAAAATTAGGTGATCTTATGCAACAAAATGAAATCAAACAAGAATTAATCAAATTAGAGGAACTGTATCGTTCTATTTTTACCATGCTTGATTTTGAACATTTACAATCAGAAGTCAAACGCCTGGATGCATTAACGTATGAATCTGGATTTTGGGATCAACCAGATGCTGCACAAAAGATTATTAAAAAACTGAAAATGGAAAAGACATTGCTAGATAAACTGATGTCTTTTAAGACATTGTATGATGACATTATTGTTCTAAGTGATTTTGCTTTGGAAGATAACAGTATCTTAAATGAGCTTGAGCAAAATATCCAAAAATTTGAACGACAATTTGATTCTTTAAGTATCGAACTATTATTGAGTAACGAATTTGATGATGCTGATGCTGTTTTGGAAATTCATCCTGGAGCTGGCGGAACAGAATCTCAAGATTGGGCAGATATGCTATTTCGTATGTATCGCCGTTATGGTGAACAAAAGGGACTTGAATTTGAGTTGTTAGACTATCAAGATGGCGAAGAAGCAGGATTAAAAAGTGTTACATTTATATTACGTGGTGATTATTCATATGGATATTTAAAAGCTGAACACGGTGTTCACCGTCTTGTCCGTATTTCACCATTTGACAGTGGTGGAAGAAGACATACCAGTTTTGCAAGTGTCAATGTTATTCCGCAAATGGATGAAAATGTAGAACTTGAAATCTTAGAAAAAGATTTGAAAATAGATACATATCGTTCAAGTGGAGCAGGAGGACAAAGTGTCAATACAACAGACAGTGCCGTCCGAATTACTCATCTTCCAACAAAAACTGTTGTTTGTGTTCAAAATGAAAGAAGTCAAATTAAAAATCGCGATAAAGCGATGCAAATATTAAAAAGTAAACTGTATCAACAAGAACAAATTAAAAAGCAAGAAGAACTTTCACAATACCGAAGCACAGGAGTATCTAATTCCTTTGGTTCGCAAATTCGTTCTTATGTGATGCATCCGTATTCGATGGTAAAAGATCATCGAACAAACGAAGAAACAGGAAATGTTCAAAAAGTATTAGATGGTGATATTGATGCATTTATTATCGCATACTTAAAAGAACAAACAAAAGGTGAGGAACATGAATAAACATAAACTTAGAGAGGTTAAAAATACCGAAAGATACATTATGATAACTATTGGGATTATCTTAATGGTTGCTGGATTTTATTTCTTTTTAATTCCTGCTGATTTAGTTGCAGGAGGAGTTACAGGGTTAGCTCTTGTATTTGATAAATTATTTGGGTTTAAAATCAGTATATTCGTCTTAATTATTAACTTAGTTCTATTATTATTTGCGCTACTCTTTTTAGGTAAAAAATCCTTTGTTAGAAGTATTTATGGGAGCTTAGTATTTCCATTAATTATGTTTCTTTTTGAGGAATTTGTACCTTTACTTGATATCGAAAATGACTTTGTAATCGCAAGTATATTTGGTGGTGCATTGTTAGGTCTTGGATTTGGATATGTTATCAAATACGGTGGGACTAGTGGAGGAACTGATATTCCAATAAAAATCCTTTATCAAAAATTAAAAATGCCAATTAGTGTTAGTTTGTATTTTATAGATGGTGCAATTATTCTTTTAGGGGCAATTGTCTTCTATCCAGACAACGGTTTAATTGGAGGGCTATATGCGATTCTAACAATGTTTATTAGTGGTAAGGTTGCTGATATCGTTGTATTGGGTAACAATTCAAGAAGCGCAGTTCAAATCATTACATCAAAACCAGAAGAAATTAAAAACGCGATTTATGATTTGGTTTACCGCGGCGTTACAGAGGTTAGTATTCGTGGTGGGTATACCAATGACCATAAAACAATGCTTGTTTCTGTTATTACCAAACGAGAATATTACGTAATCAGAAACATCATTGCTTCAATAGATCCGATGGCATTTGTTTATGTGACACCTGCTACCGAGATTCAAGGTGATTTCTCAGTGAAGGAGGAAGAATAATGGATCGACAAGGTGGAAAAATTATTGTTATCGCAAGTATTTTATTAACGTCCTTAGTCGCATTTAGTGCGGGATTTGTTGTCCGCGATTTGAGATATGATATTCCCGATGCGGACAAAGCGTTTTTACAAGTTCTTGATGAATTGATGGAAAACCATTACTCACAACCAACTAGAGAAGAATTATTGACAGGAGCAATTGATGGGATGATTTTGTCATTAAATGATCCATTTTCATCATATTTCGACTTAGAAGAAGCAGAATCATTTAGTCAAAATTTGGGGGAATCTTATGTTGGAATCGGCGTTAGTGTTAATTATATTAATAACAATATCGTCATTGAAAAAGTAGAACAAGATGGTCCAGCTTTTAATGCAGGAATCCACGTAAACGATATCATTACACATGTTGATGGCGAATCTATTGAAAATATATCTTTTTATGAAGCAATTGGAATGATAAAAGGGGAAGTCGATACCGAAGTTATTATTGGCGTATATCGAGCAGGATTTCCAGATACATTATTCTTTAGTATGACTCGTGCTGAAATTGATAATTCGAGTATCTTTTATACATCATACACGGAAGATGATAAATTGATTGGCTACATTGGTGTAAATGCTTTTGGAGAGGAAACAGCTCAGCTATTTAGTAATGCAATCGCTGTTTTAGAATCTAATGAGATTGATGGTCTAATTGTTGACGTTCGTAATAACGGAGGAGGATATCTCTCAACTGTTTATAATATGATGAATATGTTTTTAATTAACGACGGAAATCCGATGTTTAGTACGGAATACTATCAAAATGGTGTTAATCATATCACGAATTACTCAGCTACAAATACAGAACGAAAACCTTATGAAATTGTCACATTAGTAAATGGCAATAGTGCTTCAGCAAGTGAAGTCTTCTCAAGTGGGATGCAGGAACATGGAAACTACGTATTAGTTGGAACAACAACATATGGAAAAGGAACGATGCAAACAGGCGTAGGAATTACATCAACAGTTGGTGATGTGCTTCACATTACGATTGGGAAATGGATTACTGCCGATGGAAATTGGGTTCATTATGATGGTGGAACCGATGGTATAACTCCCGATATTGTGGTCGAACAAAATTCATTTGAAACAGCATATAAAGTGTTCTTAATGAATGATGAAGTCATCGAGTATGACACGGTTGATACACGCACTTCCAATGTTCAAGTGATATTAAATATGCTTGGGTATAGTGTAAGAACGGATGGATATTTTGACGCAGAAACATTAGCTGCTGTTGAAGACATCCAATCTGTTAATGCCCTTACAGTATCAGGAGATCTTAATGCAGAAACATTAGAAGTTCTAAACCAGGAATTGGCAGAATATCAATCTAACGTACTAAACGACACACAACTCCAAGCAGCAATCAATGTTATAATGGATGGATTAAATGATTAAGATTAATTCCATCAAGAAAGCCAAAAATCATACATATTTTTTGACCGTAACTGTTGGTGAAGATGAGACATTCCATGTTGTAACAGAAGATACAATTTTGCGTTACAATTTATTAAAACCACAAGAAATAACAAAACAAATGTATCAGGAACTAATCCTCAATGCCGAGCAAGATGTTTTGTATCAAAAAGCTATTACCTATATTGATTATCAAATGCGAACGATTGGTGAAGTGAAAAAGCATCTTTCCAAAACTGCTAAACAATCAAATACCATTCAAAAAGTAATTGATAAACTTGTCAATCAAGGATATTTAAGTGACCTAGAATACGCCAAACAATACATTCATGAAAAGATGGAGTTTGATCTGGTTGGACCACGATATATCCGTGAAAAACTGATTCAAAAGGGAATTCATTTTGATTTGATAAATCGTTTCTTACAATTTTATGATGATGATCTTCAAATAAAAAAAATAGAACAAATCATCATCAAGGAAACAAGATATCCGATATCAAAAACGCTACAAAAAGCGATTCTTTCGATCAAACAAAAATTGTTAACTAATGGCTTTGATTTAGAACTTGTTACTCAAACTGTTCAAGAACATATGTCCCTAATCAAAGAACAAATTGATGAAACAAAGCTTTTAGAAAAAGAGATCTATAAAATCACAAAAAATATTGATGAATTAAGTTACGAGGACAAAGATAAACTAATCAAAAAATTACTACAAAAAGGATACTCATATACAGTAATCAAAGATATTTTGAAATGAGGCGTTTGATGTGAAAATATCAAAAGATGATTTATATTTTTATAATCAAGGTACATTGTATGATGCTTACCGTATTTTTGGTGCGCATCTCATCAAAGATCAAAACAATCAAATAACCGGAACAAGGTTTACGGTTTACGCTCCACACGCCAAGGAAGTCAATGTCTTAGGTGAATTTAATGATTATCAAGCATGGGTTCATAATCTAACAAAAGTCGATGCATCCGGAATATGGAGTATTGTAATCGACAATGCTAGAGATTGGCACATGTATAAATATCAGATTAAAACATTTGATGGAAGAGAACTTTATAAAAGTGATCCCTATGCCTTTTATAGTGCCTTGCGTCCTGAAACAATGAGCAAAGTATATGATATTGATGGTTATGAGTGGCATGATCAACATTACATGGGACATCGCCACGAAGAAGTCTCATATGAAAATCAAATGAGTATATATGAAATGCATGTTGGAACATGGATGACCAAACCAGATGGCTCATTTCATAAGTTTAATGAACTTGTTGATTTGGTAATACCGTATCTTTTGGAAAATGGCTTTACTCATTTAGAATTAATGCCTATTTATGAACATCCACTTGATGAATCTTGGGGATACCAAGGAACGGGATATTTTAGTGCTACCTCTCGTTATGGTGTTCCAAAGGATTTCATGTATTTGATTGATCAATGTCATCAAAATAACATCAAAGTTATTATGGATTGGGTTCCAGGACATATTTGTAAAGATGATCATGGATTATACATGTTTGATGGAGAACCATTGTATGAATATAACGAGGAATGGAAACGAGAAAATGTGGTGTGGGGAACCGCGAATTTAGATTTAGGAAAAGGCGAAGTCCGATCATTTTTGATTTCAAACGCGATGTTTTGGATGAACTATTTTCATGTTGACGGATTTCGAATTGATGCCGTCAGTAATCTAATTTATTATCTTGGAGATTCCAATAATGGAGTCAATGAAGGAGCAGTAGAATTTATTAAGCTATTAAGCACAGAAGTCTTTCGATTCTACGGAAACGCCTTATTAATTGCTGAAGATTCAACCGCTTTTACAAAAGTGACTCATCCCATTGAACATGGTGGGTTAGGGTTTAATTATAAATGGAATATGGGCTGGATGAATGATACGTTAGAATATTTTGAAAAAGATCCAATTTATCGTAAATATCATCATCATAACATAACATTTGGAATCGAATATGCTTTCAGTGAAAATTATGTATTACCATTAAGCCATGATGAAGTCGTTCATGGAAAACATAGTTTGGTTGATAAAATGCCAGGGGATTATTGGCAAAAGTTTGCGAACTACCGCATTTTAATGGGACTCTTTTATACTCATCCCGGCAAAACATTGTTATTCATGGGTGGTGAATTCGCCCAAATGCACGAGTGGAAAGATCACTGTGAACTGGATTGGAATCTATTGGAATATCCTCTGCATAATGCCGCGAAAGTATTTAATCGTGATATGAATCTTGTTGTTAAACATCATCCAGCATTATATGAACTAGACGCCAAAAAAGAAGGATTTAAGTGGATTGATGCCCAAAACAATCAATCTAGTATTTTTAGTTATATTCGTTTTGGAAAAAATCCACAAAATTTTGTCATTATAATTTTAAATATGACACCTTTGGTTCACCATGCCTTTCGTATTGGTGTTCCTAGTATGGGGACATATCATGAAATCATCAATAGTGACAAAAAGATTTATGGTGGGTCAGATATGTTTAATGGGGAACCGCTTATTAGTGAAAAAGTACCTTTTCAAGGATTCGAGCAATCGATTGAACTATTGTTGAGTCCACTATCTATTACAATGTTAAAATGTGGTGATTAAATGAGAAAAAAAGTAATCGCAATGGTTATGGTTGGTGGCAGAGGAACCAGACTAAAAGAAATCACAAAGTATACCGCAAAACCAGCGGTTGCTTTTGGTGGTAAATATCGTCTGATTGATTTTGTATTGAGCAATATTTCCAACTCTAAAATTGATACCGTGGGTCTGATTACACAATATGAACCACATGATTTAATGCAGTACATTGGGCATGGAAGTACATGGGATTTAGATGTTAATGACGGTGGAATATCTTTCTTAACACCATATACTTCATCACGAGGAGAAGCCTGGCAAAAAGGGACTGCTCATGCCATTAAGCAACATTTTCGTTTTATTGAACAATATCAACCTGAATATGTTTTAATTTTAGGTGGAGATCATATTTATAAAATGAATTATCAAGAGATGATTCGTCAACATATTGAAACCAATGCCGACATTACAATTGGTGCGTTTCATATTGATAAAAATCAAAGCCGCTTTGGCATCTTAGAAATTGATGATGCAGGAAAAGTCCATTCATTTATCGAAAAACCAACGAACTCAACAAGAAAGACAGCTTCAATGGGTGTCTATGTTTTTAATACAAAAGTCTTACGTCATCTATTGGAATATGAAGCAGAAAAATTATATGATTTTGGGAAAGATATTATTCCAAAATCTTTAGAATATAAACTCAATGTCTATGCTTATCGATTCAAAGGATATTTTAAAGACGTTGGAACTGTCGAAAGTCTATATGAAGCAAATATGGATTTGATTGACAATCCACAGTATTTAAAACTTCATGAGTACACTGATTTTCCAATTTATACAAAGTCTTCTAACTTACCTCCACATCATATTTATAAAAAGGGAATCATCCAACACAGCTTAATTAGTGACGGTTGTATGATCGGGGGAAATGTTATTAAATCAATCTTAAGTTCAAGAGTTGTAATTCTTGAAGGAGCAACTGTTTCCAAAAGTTTACTCTATGAAGGTGTTCATATTGGCAAAAATGTTCAACTTGAAAATGCCATTGTTTTAGAACATACAACAATAAAAGATGATTTGATTTTAAAATTTTCCAAACCAACAATCCTTGATCAAGCAATCTTGCGAAAGATAGGTGAGAAAAATGGATAAATTGTTTGCCGTTGTTGATGCAACGTTCAAAGATAATTTAGGACAACTTACCTTACATCGTATGCCAGGAGCACTACCATATGCCGGGAAGTTTCGACTGATTGACTTTACATTAAGTAACCTATCAAACTCAGGAGTAACGAATGTTGCGATTTTTCCGTATGGAAATTATCGAAGTTTACAAGATCATGTCGGTAGTGGGAAACGTTGGGACTTAGATCGTCGTAAAGATGGATTATTTATCCTTCCTCCAAAAAATCAATATATCTTACCTGGTAATATGATTACATTCCAAAGAATGTATGAACATATTGAATTCTTTAAACGTTCAACACAAGAGTATTGTATTATTACAACTGCCAATATTGTTTGGAATATTGATTTTAATGATGTCCTTGAATTTCACCTCGAAAAACAAGCAGACATCACAGAAATCGTCTATGAAAATATCCGATTGAAATCATTTGTATTATCCAAACAACTATTAATGGAATACATTGAAGAATATGATTCATTAGAATACCGCAGTATGTTAGAATTGGTGACAAAATCACCTTCATTAGTTATTAAACGCTATCACCATCGTAGCTATACAAGAACCATAACTGATCCTTTTAACTACTTAAAATCAAACTTAGATGTATTAAAATTTGATATTGGTAAACATATTTTTCAAGAAGAACGTCCGATTTATTCAAAGGAAAAAACCGCACCACCAGCAACATATTTAAGTAATGCAAAAGTTGAGAATGCGATGATTTCTTCAGGATGTATGATTGACGGAACAATCATCAATAGTGTTATTGGACGAAATGTCTTTGTTAAAAAAGGAGCAATCATTAAAAACAGTTATATTATGAGTAATTGTGTGATAGAAGAATCGGCTCATCTCGAATATGCTATTTTAGATAAGCAAACTGTGGTCATGAAAGACACACTTGCATTGGGTACTTTACGTCGTCCTTACGTGACTCAAAAAGAACAAATCATTACTAATTTTGAAGAGTTACGTGTTTTGATTGTCGCATCAGAGTCTTACCCGTTTATCAAAACTGGGGGTCTCGCAGATGTGATTGGATCATTGTCTCGAAATTTAGCTAGAAGCAATGTCGATGTCACAGTTATCCTGCCCTACTATAAAAAAATCAAGGATTCTTTCACTGAAAGTATTAAAAGTGAATTTACAAAAACAATCATTTTCGCTGGAGAGCGTTACAAAATCAGAGTTTATAAATATATCTATAAAAAAGTGAAATACTACTTTATTGATAACTTTGATTTCTTTGATACCGATAATGTTTATGGATATGAAAACGATACAGAGCGATTCGCGTTCTTTAATAAAGCTATAGTCGATATCCTTGAAGATTTCGATAAATTTGATTTAATCCATATTCATGATTGGCATACCTCGTTGATTCCAATTCTTTTAGATAATTCGATCCATCGTGGTATGAAAACATTACTGACAATCCACAATATTGACTATCAAGGTGTTGCAGAAAACAATATTATTAAAAAAATTGGCATAGAGAACTTTATATATCGTGATGAGCATGTCAATTTCCTTGAGATTGGAATCAATACAGCAACAAGACTTTCGACGGTTTCTCCAACATATAAAGAAGAGTTAAAATATGAGTACTATGGTCGTAATTTAACATATAGTTTGATGAAACGAGAACGTGATTTTTATGGTATCTTAAATGGAATCAGTAGTAGTTGGAACCCTGCTAATGATAAATTGATCTATGAAACTTATCAAATTGATACAATCGAGAAGAAAGCTTCTAACAAAACATTCTTACAAGCACAAATGAAGCTTCCTGTTGGTGAAGGATATTTTGTAATAGGGATGGTCACAAGAATTGTAGAGCAAAAGGGATTTGATTTATTAATTCAATCATTGCATAAAGTTCTTCAAAATGAAAAGATTCAGTTCGTGTTACTAGGTTCTGGAAATCAACAATACATCAATGAACTTCAACAATTACAATTACAGTTCCCATCACAAATCGCATTAAACATTGGATACGATTCTACAGTTCCAAACTATATCTACGCTGGAAGTGATGTATTCTTAATGCCGTCTCGCTTTGAACCTTGTGGGCTTGGGCAAATGATCGCATTGAAATATGGAACAATTCCGATTGTCAGAGAGACAGGAGGACTATCGGATACAGTATTAAAATACGATCCTTATACAAAAAAAGGGAATGGATTTACCTTTACAAATTACGATACTCACGATTTAGAACAAGCAATAAATCATGCCTATTCGGTCTTTAAAAACGAGAAAGACATTTGGCAAAAATTGATCCATCGCGGCATGAATGATGACAATTCTATTAAAAAATCAACAAATCAGTATATTGAATTGTATCGTCTAATTGTTAAAAATTAGTTAAAATCTCTTGAATTCGCTATCAATTTATAAAAAAACACGCAAATTTCATAGAATTATATGAAATTTGCGTGTTTTTAATACTTATAGACTAGTTTCTCACAAAAAAGATAATGGAAACGGTTTCATATCAGTTTTTACAGTAAATCATTCTTATTTTTGCTATAATATTGAAGAAGGAGTGATTTTGTGAACGCACAATTTAAAGATGAATTTACATTCTTAGCTGAATTTAAAACAAGAATTGAAGAACGATATATTACAACGTTAGATAACGCCTCAACAAGAGAGATTTATAATGTCCTAGGAGAAATGGTTTCAGAAGCCATCTCAAGAAATTGGATGAAAACAAATACATTACTTGCTCAAGGGACACAAAAAGAAATGTATTATTTTTCAATGGAGTTTTTAATGGGAAGACTGATTACCAATAATATTCAGAATCTCGGACTTCGACCTTTGGTTGATAAAGCTTTTCAATTAGTTGGATTAGATTTAAATGAAATTGAACATTATGAAAGTGATGCTGGTCTTGGTAATGGAGGTCTTGGACGACTTGCAGCATGTTTCCTAGATTCTATTGCTTCTATGGCATATCCAGGATTTGGAAATGGAATTCGTTATCGTTATGGACTATTCGAACAAAAATTAGAGGACGGATATCAAGTTGAAAAACCGGATGATTGGTTAAAAGATGGATATGTTTGGGAAGTACGAAAAGAAGAAGAACAACTTCTAGTTCCATTTGGAGGTCATGTTGCCTTTGAAGACAACAATGCTGTGTACTACCCTGATGAACTGATTTATGCAGTTCCTTATGACGTTCCCATCGTTGGGAATGATAATCAAGTGGTGACATCTCTTCGTTTATGGAATGCTGAACCAACAGATAAACGCCCAAGCGATATGGATGCCTTTGTTTATGACACAAGTATTCGCAAAATTAGTGGGTTTTTATACCCTGATGATGCCACAAGAGATGGAAAAATCTTACGTGTAAAACAACAATATTTCTTTAGTTCAGCTGGAGTTAGAAATATCTTGAATAAGTTTATGGATAAGTATCATAACATTGACTTGTTACCAGAAAAAATTGTCATTCAAATTAATGATACTCATCCTTCACTTGTCATCCCAGAATTAATGCGTATTATGTTAGATGAGTATCAGCTAACATGGGAAAAGGCCTGGGATATTACAAGTCGAACTTGCGCTTATACAAATCATACGATTTTAGCAGAAGCATTGGAAAAATGGCCAGTTGATATTTTTCAACCAGTGTTACCTCGAATCTTCCAAATTATCGAAGAAATCAATAAACGCTTTTGCGGAAATCTTTTAAAACAAGGATATACACAAGAGAAAGTCACAGATTTGGCAATTATTGGCAATGGTTTAGTTCGAATGGCGCACCTTGCAATTGTTGGCAGTTTTAGTGTGAATGGTGTTGCGCAATTACACACAAATCTATTAATCAATGTAGAGATGAAAGATTGGGCCATGATTTATCCTAAAAAATTCAACAATAAAACAAATGGAATCACACATCGAAGATGGTTACTACATAGTAATCCAGAACTTTCTGAAGTAATCAATACTGTGACAACAGAATGGGTGAGGGATCCTAAAAAACTTGAAAAAATATATAACAAATCAAACACAAAAAAATATCGTCAACTTGTTAAGGAAATGAAATTGACAAAGAAAAAAGCCTTGGCAGAACGCATCTATCAAGAACAAGGGATTGTAGTTGATCCGACTAGTATTTTTGATATTCAAGTTAAACGTCTTCACGAATATAAACGACAATTAATGAATGCATTGCATATTATGTATGTTTATAATCGTTTAAAATCAGATACTGCTTTTAAGAATGAATATCATGCTCATACATTCATATTTGGAGCAAAGGCGGCATCGGGATATTACTATGCTAAAAAGATTATTAAATTAATTACAAGTATCGCAGAAAAAGTAAATCAAGATGAAGAAACTAACCATTTACTAAAAGTCGTTTTTGTCGAAAATTATAATGTGACGTACGCCGAAATGATTATGCCTGCTTGCGATATTTCAGAACAAATTAGCACAGCTTCGAAAGAAGCAAGTGGAACAGGAAACATGAAATTCATGATGAATGGCGCCATCACATTAGGAACACTCGATGGGGCAAATGTTGAAATTGCTGATTTAGTTGGCGAGGATAATATTGTCATCTTTGGGTTAACTAGTGAAGAAGTAAATAAATATTATCAAACGAATTCTTACAAACCGTTAGAAGTGTACCAAAATAACCCACAACTAAGAATGGTTATTGATCAATTGACAAATGGTTTCTTTGAGAATGTTGATAAAAATGAATTCAAAGAAATTAGTGATAAACTTCTTTCAAGAGATCAATATTTCGTCTTGCAGGATTTTGAAGCATATCGAAATGCCCATGAAGTTGCAAATACAATGTATAAAGATGAAGAACGTTGGTTTAAATCAAGTATTATCAATATTGCAATGTCAGGATATTTCAGTAGTGACCGCACAATCAAAGAGTATGCGAAAGATATTTGGAAGATAAATCCAATCAAGTAAAAAAAAGTCTTTGCAAATAAAAATTGATAGTGTATAATAATCTCAAAAATAGGATCATTCATAGGAGGTACTATGGGAACATGGGGAGTAGGGCCATTTCAAAATGATGTGGCAATGGACTGGTTTTCTGAACTAGAAGAAACAACCAGTTTCAGCGTAATTAGACGCAAAATCGAAGAAGTTATTACCGAAGATTATCTTGATGCAGATCTTGTATGTGAAGCGATTGCTTCTATCGCGATAATTGTTGCGATCAAAACTGACGATGATTCACTAGTACCAGAGTTTGAAACATCATCACTTGAAAATTTACGAAATCTATTCTTGAAAAAAATTGATAATAATATTGTAACCTTAATTGAAGATGCTTTAGGTATCTTAAGACGTACTGAAGACAACGAACTATTTGACCTTTGGACTGAAGAAGAGTTAGAAGACGATTGGTTAGAAGAACTTGACAACCTAGAAGAGGCATTATTTGACTAAAAAAAAGCAGCTAACGCTGCTTTTTTTATTATAGTTATTTCAGAAAACTCCCTCGTCAAGAATTTCGAGAACATTGAAAAGGGGGAAGTGTTTACTCTAAATGTTTAATAAGTTTACTTCGAAACGCAATCACTGAGATAAGAACCATCGCAAATACCATTAGAACCATCGGATAGTACAAACTGTAGTTGTCAATCAAAAATCCTGCTAGAATTGCTGTGACGGGAAATATCATACCACCAAATAAATCGATGAGTGCTGATACTTTTCCAATTTTATCAGGCAAAATATATTTTTGCAAAGAGGCATTAATTGGAGCGTTGATTAACGCATTGACACCACCGGCAATAAAATTAATGGATACAAATAGTATGAGGAAATTCCATTCCGAAATGATATGATAATCAAACTGACGAACAATTACGACTAATATTATTCCCACAATCGTAAAGGATACTGCCCCAAATCGTAGCAATTGATAGATTTTAAATTTTGAAGCAATTGATGCAACAACAAGACTCAATAGAATGACACCCATTGATTCAATGAACTCTGATGAAGCTAGGATATATTCTGGAGCAGCAACTGTGAATGCAAAGTATTCTTTGATCATATAGGGAACTCCAACACTAAACCAGGGAGTTGAAAGAGTCATGGAAATAAGAATAATCAAAGTTAACATCAATATTGCTCGAGCATCTTTTACGACATAAACTATAGCTTCTTTTAAGTCCTTAAAAATACGAATGACTGTGTCATAGATCTTGTTTTGATGAAATATTGTTTCGTTTTCATCAACATAATCTTCCATTTTATGAGCGTTTTTCGCAATATCATATCGAATGAACATTTCGCTAATACCAGATAAGATGAAACTTATCGCATTGATTAACATCAAAGGAACAATCCCAAATGTGACATATAGGAAGGCTCCAAACATTAACCCCATAACATTTTGAAGACTTCTTGTTAATTGAAACATTGAACTTGAAGAAACTAATTCATCTTCGTCAACAATTTGTGGAACAATTGCTGATGTTGCTGGCGAGAAGAAAGCTGTTTGAATTCCAATGAAGACTAAAAGAATGTAGATACTTACCAATGCTCCTTCGGGATTTCCTATTTTTGTAAAATAGAAAACAAGTCCAGCGGAAATAGCATAAAGAATACCTCTCGCAAAATCAGTGACATATAGTACACGAACTTTGTTTTTCCAACGATCTGTAAAAGTTGCAGCAATCGGAGAAATTAAAAATACCACAAAACTCCAAATAGCAATGTAGGTTGCTGTAACAGTTGCTTTACCAGTTAAATCTAGTAAATATAAAGCAATCCCAAATCCATAAATCCTACTACCTACTCCTGAAACTAAAATTCCAAAAAAGAACAGCAAGAAATTTTTGTCTTTCATATACTTGTGTCTAAACATATGTTTCCTCCAGTTGTGTGTGACATGCACACCATTTATAACAAATGTTATCAAAGACAATTAAAGTATTCCATATCACTTTATTAAAAGCATTATTTATAAATTATATTTTTGTTTGACAATCTTAATTATCTAAACTATACTATGTATGAATTAATCTTCAGGGCAGGGTGGAATTCCCGACCGGCGGTATAGTCCGCGAGCGTGATAAGACGCATGATTAGGTGTAACTCCTAAACCGATAGTATAGTCTAGATGAAAGAAGATACTGTATTTGTAATATATATCTTTTTTAATTGGAGCCTAACGATGATTGAATTCGTTAGTTTTTTTATTATCTAAGGAGGAATATGTATGAAACAAGAAACAAAACGTATTGTAACAATTGCTATTTTGAGTGCTTTAGGAACTGTATTAATGTTAATTGAAATTCCTTATCCAATTTTCCCATGGTTATTTTTTGATTTAAGTGATGTTGTTGTATTAGTGGTATTTATGGCATTTGGATGGAAAGAGGCAACGTTAGTTGGAGTTTTGAAAGCTCTAATTCATGCTTTTTCAAAAGGTACTGGATTAGCGCCGTTTTACCTGGGCCAAATTACGGCATTTATCGCAAGTATGTCCTATGTGTTAGGAATGTATGTTGCTTCTCACAAATTTCACTTGAATCGCTTTATTTCAGCTTTGATTAGTGTTCTTGTAATGACAATGATATTGGTCTTTATGAATTACCTATTCATTACACCGTCATGGATCTTTGGTAGTTTTGCGACTGTCGCAGATTTAGGGAATATTGATTTTTCAGAAGCGTTAGGTGTGAATTTTAATGTAAGTTATCTCACAACCATATTGATTATTTATGTGCCATTTAATCTATTTAAAGGTGTGATTATCCTTGGTGTGTTCACCGCAATTTATAAATCAATCTCCACAATTTTTACAAACAACTAATGAAAAATAACACTTCTATGAAGTGTTATTTTTATGATATAGTAGAGTATAAGAATAACTAATTTGAGAGAGGGCGCGTTTTATGAAAATTGCATTTATCGGTGACAGTTTAACAGAAGGAATCCCGGGGTCTTCTTATTTGGATTTGATTCAAACACAGTTTCCGTCTTATTTAATCGCAAATTTCGGAAAAGGTGGCGACACAATTATTAGTGTTTATAAAAGAGTTCACAAGATTTCAAATCTTAGTGAATACGATCACATCTTTTTCTTCATTGGCGTCAATGATGTCTTTTCAAAACTAACAAATAGGTATAAATTGTTGAAACTATTGATGCGAGAACGCTGGAGTAAGGATATTTCTGAATTCAATAATTATTATAAAAAAACTCTAGAGTATCTTTCAACATTTTCGGTCCCAATTACTGTAATATCTCCATTGGTAATCGGAGAAAATATTGATAACAGATGGAATCAACAGATCGCTGAAATAAATAAAAATATCAAACAGATTATTACATCGTTTCCAATGATAACATACCTTGATATTCATCATCTATTCATCGAGAAATTAAATCATCAAACAATTAACGATTTCCTGCCTCTACGTATTCGCGACCTCGCGAAGGATGTAACTTTATCACATTCAAATGACAAAATAACTAACAAAAGTCATGAACGCGGTTTGCATTTAACGCTGGATGGTGTTCACTTGAATCCACAAGGCGCAAATATTGTTGCTGGAGCGATTATTGATTTCCTTAATACATTATAAAGTTAAATGAGTTATTTCTAAGTTAGATTATAACCTAGGACTGTATATGAAGCTGGATCAGTCTAAAAAAAAGAACATTTAAGAAAACGAAACTCATGGTATAATAATAAAGAGGTGATATTATGTATAATCAAGCAGAAGTCGCAGCGAACTATATCAAAGAACAGTTTTCTGGGGCACCGACAACAGCTATTGTTTTGGGAAGTGGTCTCACTAGTATTATGGATGAACTTGAAGAAAAAGTTGAAATTCCGTATGATACAATTCCATACTTTAAAACGAGTACTGTCAAAGGACATGTTTCAAAATTGGTTTATGGAAAACTGAATCACACCGAAGTCTTATTAATGTCGGGACGTTTTCATTTTTATGAAGGATATACAATGAAGGAAATCACATTCCCAATTTATGTTTTTCAGTTATTAGGAATTAAAAATCTAATCTTAACGAATTCGTGCGGTGGAATAAATCAAGATTTACTTCATCCAGGAAGCATTATGGTTGTAAATGATTTTATTAATTTATTACCAGGTAATCCTCTGATTGGAGAAAATGATGACCGATTTGGGACACGGTTCCCTGATATGACAGAACCTTATAGTCTGTCATTACGAGAACTTGCCAAATCAAAAGCAAGACTATTAGAAATTGAATATGTTGAAGGAGTATACACTGCTTTTTCAGGACCATATTATGAAACAAAAGCAGAAATAAATATGATTAGAACGATGGGGAGTGATGCGGTTGGCATGTCAACTGTTCCTGAAACGATTGTCGGTAATTATTTGCACATGAATGTTCTTGCATTTGCGACAATTACAAACATGGCAACAGGAATTCAAGCAATGAAACACTCTCATGATAATGTTGTTAAGGTTGCAAATGAAGCAAGTCATAAGCTTGCATTGTGGATTAAAGAAATTGTAAAGGATATAAAATAAAGACAAGATTTAAAAAATCTTGTTTTTTTAACCAGAAAACAGCACGCTGTCTATGTTGCTATTGACCGTATATAAGAGAAGGAGTATAATAAAATATACTTAAATATTTTGAACAAAAAAAATATGTGAATTCAACACAAAAACAGTTAAAATTTATTCACAATAAAAATCTTTTTTGGACTCTAATTTCCTTATGAATTTTTAATAGGTAAATCGCGCCCTTAACAACTAGAAGGAGTCTTGATATTATGTTTTTAGCACATGGACTTGATACAGAATCTGCCATTTTGGTTTTCGACTTAGGAATAATTATTTTATCGGGATTAGTTATGGGACGAATTGCGGAAATGTTTAAAATTCCTGCCGTAACGGGGTATTTAATTGGAGGGTTGATTATTGGTCCAATCACCGGACTTGTTGACATTGAAAGACTTGCAACTTTTCAAATTATCTCCGATGTTGCTTTAGGATTTATTGCTTATCAGGTCGGGAATGAACTGTGGCTTGGTAAATTAAGAGACTCAGGATTGAAAATCATTATTATAACTGTCATCCAGGCTGTCGGAACCACATTAATCGTATTGTTTGGATTACTGTTTTTCACAGCATTACCAGTTGCATTGGTATTGGGAGCGATTGCTGCAGCGACGGCACCTGCTCCAATTATGATGATTGTCAAAAAATATAAGACCAAGGGAGATTTGACAGATACAATAATCCCCGTTGTGGGATTAGATGATGCCGTTGGTGTTATTATCTTTGGTATCTTGCTTGCAGTAGCTGTGAGTTTGTCTGGTACAGATGCGACAGGGTTACACCCTTGGAATCTATTACAAGAACCAATTTATGAAATAGGGTTAAGCATTCTAATTGGATCTATTTGTGGATTATTAACTGGTTTTGCCATTAGAACGATTGATCACACTTCAGAACGAGAAGAAAAGAATTTAGACGTAATCGTCATTGCAATATTGATTTGTACTGGGTTGTCACTTTATTTTGGAGCATCTCCAATCTTAACACCGATGATTGCAGGGGCATTCGTTACAAACTTAATTAACAAGGAAACATATAAAATAGAAGAAAAAACAATTACATTCTTTGTACCACCTTTAATGATCGCCTTCTTTACAATTGCGGGAGCGCAATTACAATTTTCAGTATTACTATCTGTTGGAATGATTGGAATTGTCTATATTGTGGGTCGTATTATTGGAAAGATGCTAGGAGCGTATATTGGATGTAAACTGGTTCATTCAAAGCCAGATGTGCAACGGTATTTAGGAATTAGTTTGTTGCCACAGTCAGGTGTCGCCATTGGATTATCAACAGCGGCATATGTGACATTGGTTGGCGTCAATGAGGAATATGCATTGATTATTAGAAATGTCGTCTTAGCTGCGGTTTTGTTCTTTGCGTTATTTGGTCCAGTTTTAGTGAAAACAGCATTTGTTCGAACCAAAGAAACACTACAAAAAGAAAAAGAGTAAAATTTACATAATGTTCACTTAGAAGGAACACTGTACCAAAATACTGTATTATCAATCAAAAAACAAGGTAATAAGTAAATATAAAAGCATTGTAAAATAATGCTTTTTTTCTTTTATTTGAGCCATAATAGTTATATGATATAGTATAACAGCATACAAAATAGCGCATAAAAAAGAATAAGTTTTATGCAGAATACGAAATATTTAGGTGGCGGGTTTAATGAAAAAGTATATGCCAATAGAAATGTTTACTACAAACTCAGTAGGTTTTATCGAGTACAGATTACCAAAAGATGAGATAATTGGGTAAACTAAAAGCACTGAAACCAGTGCTTTTTTATTTGAATTGAGGTAATGGTTAATACACAAAAATCTGATAAATGAGATTAAATACTACTTGTAGTAGATTTATACTTATACCATTTAAATATATCCCATAAATCTAACCCAACTAATGATAATGACACGATAGTTAACATTACATAATGTAATAACAGAGAATTATCGACAGTATAATCCATAAATACTAAGTAGACAAATATAAGCCATAAAGCCGAGATATATTTTACAGTGTAATATGCAGTATATACAATAAGTTTATGCACTTTTTTTGCAGAATTTATATTATCAGCATAATAAGATAAACCACCTAATATTAAACCCAATATTATAGTTAAAAACGGAAATTGTAGTTCAAAAAAGATTTCAATAAACAGACTCAGAACTAGTACAATTAAAATTGAATATTTCTTCATAGTAATCCTCCTTCATTTTAAAAATTTTATCATATAAAATCGTGTTTATTACGATATAAACATTTCATGATTTATTTAAAGATTGATGCAAATGTTCGATTATAGAAACGAACACTTATTTATAAAAAACCACTGTCTTTAAAGCCATCTTAATTTTCTTGCTCAGACTAAAGGGATTGAATATTAAAAATATAAGTTTATTTTATGAGCATTTTCGAATGTGATTTCACTAATTGCATTCATGCCTTTAATGTTGCTCCTTCTAAGTGAACATTATGTAAATTTTACTCTTTTTCTTTTTGTAGTAGTTTTGGACTAAAGATTTCAATGAATATTAACCCCAGCGGGGCAGTAAAGAGAATCGCAAGTGCACTGATACTAAGGATGATATCTCCATTGATTACTCCAACACTTAACGGGACCGCACCAAGCACTGCTTGGACTGTTGCTTTCGGGATATTACCAATCATTGTAAATTGTTTTTGATTACGAGAATATGGTGACTTTGCTAATGCTATTTGTACACCAATCATGCGAAATACTAGTCCAATCATAATGAGTAGTAAACCAATCCAAAGATATTCGCCAATCACAGTAATATCTGCTAAAAATCCAATTGTAAAAAATAAAAAGATTTGCGCATAATTCCAAGTGATATTTGTATAGTGTTTGACATAATGACCAAGTTCATGATTACCGTCTTCAATAAAGAATCCAAAAGTCATAATGGCAATCATTTCTACAATGTAAATATTATGACCATAAACCTTAATTAGAATCGCAAGTCCAATGATTATAGCAAATTGAATCAAACGACAAACTTTACGTGGTGTTTCCTTTAGTATCTTTGCAACACCATATCCAACTAGAGCACCAAATAATGCACCTAAAATGATTTTTATTGGAGCGAGTAATGCAAGGGATATTCCGTTTGAATGCCCTAAAAATATTGATAGTAAAACACTAAATATTGTTAAACTTACTACATCATCAAAACTAGTTGCTGTAATATTTAAAGTTGTAATAGTTTTATCATACTTCTTATCAATTAATCGTAACATTGTCGGAATGACCACTGCTGGACTAACTGCTGAAATTATATATCCAAACATCAACGCTTCGACCCATGAAAATTTTAATAAAAAAACACTGAGAGTAGCAAGAATTATTCCTTCTAAGAGATTTGGAATTGTTCCGAGTAATAAACTGTGAATCCCGACTTTTTTTACGATTGCACGCTCAATTCCTAATCCTGCTTTTAACAAAATAATACTGAGCGCAAATGAAGTAATAATATTAACTAGATTAGAAGTCAATAAATCATTAAATGAAAAAAGATTACCGACAAGTAGTCCGACTACCATGTAGCCTAACAGTGTTGGTAATTTAATTATTTTAAATAGTTTTCCTGTGATATATGATACGATAAATATTATTGTAAGAAATATAATTGTGTTCATGTCGCTCACCAGTCATTATTATAAACCTTTCATATAAAAAGTCCACAAAAAAATTAGTTCGTATTATTTGTAAAAACTTTAAATTTACGATAAAATCTTCATGAAAGTAATAATAAGGAGGAATAATTATGATATATGAAAATGAGTTTTATGTAACTGGTGCAAAAGTAGGTAAACCAGCACCTAAGTTTGAAATGGAAGCAGTCTTACCAGAAGGTGATTTCTTAGATCGTTTTGGAAAAGTTAATTTAGACGAAATATTGGAGCAAGGAAAATGGGTAGTTTTATACTTCTATCCTCTTGACTTTACATTTGTTTGTCCAACAGAGATAAAGCGATTCAATGCATTAACTGATAAATTTAAAGCACTAAACACCGAATTAATTGCTTGTTCAACGGATAGTGTATTCAGTCATTTGGCTTGGCAAGAACGAAAAGATTTAGAACGTTTGAAACATATTCACGCATCTGACAATAATCATGTTGTTAGTGAAGCATACGGAATTTTAGATGATGAAAGAGGAATTGCTTGGCGAGGAACATTCATTATTAGCCCGGATGGAATTTTGAAAGCTGCCCATGTTAATCATGGTGAAGGTGGAAGAAATGTCGATGAAGTATTACGTACACTTGAAGTATTCCAAAATGAAGTTGAGGGAAAAATGGTTCCATGTGGATGGAACCCAGGAGATAAATTCTTAGACTAAGAAAGAGACATTTTGTCTCTTTTTTTTATGGTAAAAATGGTTTGCAATATATTCTATCATACCAAAATCAAGAAAGTATTTTCAGTTAAAAAGAACAAGAATAGTCGAACTTAAATATTTTTGTTACGTCTCTTTTACATTGAAAAAAATGTCTTTCTATATTATAATGATTGTTGGTATTTTTCATGAAATGGAGAGTGAAATATTATGGAAAAAGAATTTCAAAAATGGTTGAATTACGAAGGGTTAGATCAAGAGTTAAAGAGTGAGTTAATTGCGATGAATGACACCGAAAAAAATGATGCATTCTATACATCATTACAATTTGGGACAGGTGGAATGCGAGGAATTATTGGTGCTGGTATTAACCGTATGAATCGTTACACCATTCAAAAAGCAAACTATGGGTTTGCAATGTATTTATCGAAAAAATATAAAGATCTTTCAAGAGGCGTTGTTATTGCATATGATAATCGTCATAAAAGTGTTGAATTTGCAAAAGCAAGTGCAAGTGTCCTAGCTGCATTTGGAATTAAAACATATTTATTTGATGCGTTAAGACCAACTCCAGAATTAAGTTTTGCAGTTCGTTACTTAAATGCACTTGGTGGAATTGTTGTCACAGCGAGTCATAATCCTCCAAATTATAATGGATATAAAATTTATGATGAGGATGGTTGTCAATTGGTACCACATCTTGCGGACCAAGTGATTCAGTATGTTGAAAGTGTGGAGGATGTCTTTGGGATTGAAGCGATTCTTTTTGAAGATGCATTAGCACAAGGACTTGTAGAATATATTGGTTCAAATATTGATGAAGAGTATTTGAAACGTGTCAATGATATCCAATTGCGAAAAGATGTTGATAGTAAAATTAAGATAGTATTCACACCGTTGCATGGGACAAGCGCAGAACTCGGTGTTAGAGTCTTAGAAGAAAACGGGTATGAAGTATACCCTGTATTGGAACAAATGGTTCACGACCCAAATTTTGCGACGGTAAAGAGTCCGAATCCAGAAAATAAAGAAGCATTTGAATTGGCTTTAGAATATGGAAAAAAATATAATGCAGATTTATTAATCGCCACAGATCCTGATGCGGATCGTTTGGGAATAGCGGTATTACATAATGGAGAATATCAATTATTAACAGGAAATCAAACCGGAGCTATTTTTATCGATTATATTTTAAGAACTCGAAAAGAACAAGGTACTTTACCAGAATTTGGAATGGTCTATAATACCGTAGTAACAAGTGAGTTTGGAGCAGTGATTGCCAAAGATTATGGGATGACTGTGAAAAGCACTTTAACAGGGTTTAAGTTTATTGGTGAACAAGCTAAATTAATTGAAGGAACAAAGTATCAATTTTTGTTCGGATACGAAGAAAGTTACGGGTATGTTATCGAAGATTTTGTTCGTGACAAAGATAGCCTTCAAGCGCTACTGTTAGCCAGTGAAATTGCAAAAATCATGAAACAATCCAATAAAACTCTTGTAGATTATTTGAACTTGTTATATAGTGGATATGGTTATTATTTTGAAGACCTTGTTAATATCTATTTAGAAGGTGCAAGTGGTGCAGCAAAAATTAATGAGATTATGGACCATATGACTCATAACGCACCGCAAAAATGGATTGGACAAAGTGTTGTCAAAGTAGAAAACTATTTAACTTCGGAACGTAAACTTAACGATGGTGTTGAAACAATCGATCTACCAAAGAGTAATGTCCTTAAATACTTTTTGGAAGATGGATCATGGTTCGCACTTCGTCCAAGTGGTACGGAACCAAAATTGAAAATTTATATTGGTGTTGTGGGTGACTCGCACGAGTCTTCACAAACAAAAAATAAACAAATCAAGAAAGAAGTTGAATCATACATTAACGCAATTTAGATGATAAGAGGACGTGATTGAAGTGATTAAAAAATCAAAAAAAGTTCGCGATTACAAAGAGTTGACAAGAGCGTTACCAACGCTTCGTTATGTTGATCCAAAGAAAGTGTTCATTCATTTACAAAATGGTCGTTGTGCAACGTATGATCTTTTTGTTAAAGAAGGAGACACAGTCAAATTAGGTGAAGTAATCGGAATGCGTCATGGTGGATTTTTTGAACAACCTGTCCACGCAACGGTTAGTGGCGTAATTGGACCAGTTAGTAAAAAACTTCATCGTACAGGTCGCAAAGTCGATTGTATTGAGATTCAAAATGATTATCAAGATATGTATCATCCTGATATTGTTGATCGCCCAGATAGTGTTATTGAACAATTAACGCAGAGTGATATGGTTGAAATTCTCAAAGAAAAAAGTTTAGTAGGATTAGGCGGAAGTGGTTTCCCGACGTACATTAAGCTTGCTACAAAAGAAAAGATTAATGTTGTTGTAATTAATGCTGTGGAATGTGAACCGTATTTAAGTAGTGATTATCGCTTAATATTGGAACACCCTGAGCGTGTTGTTACGGGATTGAAATATATTATGCAAGCATTGAATGTTCCAAAGGGTATCATCGCTATTAAATCTGAAAAGAATCCATTGTATCAAGTGCTATCACAAGTTTTACGAGTTCGTTTTCCAGAAATGGATGTCGAAGTCGCAAAACTT
>JBFFLJ010000017.1:0-34458 GCA_041554935.1 Candidatus Izemoplasma sp. | reverse complement strand
TAATAGTCGTAAACGATAGCATCAATAGTTATAAGTTTACCCACTAACGCTTTAATTTCAGCAATTTTAGCATCTGAACCTGATTTGTAATATACTTCCATTTTATATAAATTTAAATCTGTATCATACCAAGATAAAAATGCATTATTGTTTGATCCTTCAATAGTAACATAACCATTAACAGTAACCATTGTGTTATAGAATGGATTTGCGAATGAAGTTAACTCTGGAGTACCAGCTGCATAAATAGCTTCCATTGTTGAAGCAGTAAACGCAGGTAATGTGTTGTCACTAGAATTAATCACAATACTTGTAACCCACGATACTTCCCTAACACCTAAATAAATAGTTTTTTCACCAGTTACAGTAACGTTGTCACCGATAGCTGGAGTTGCTTCTTGATTTTCATATACATAGGTAAATCCTGTTGCATCAGCAATATGGAATCCTTTACCATCGATTGTACCAATTACAACACCAGTAATTTCAACTGTATCTCCTGAATCAACAGCAGATGAGTTAAACGTAGCAATATCCATAGCTAGTGTAGGCACTGATTCAAGCACTTTCACTGTGAAAGTTTTTGTCTCAACTGCATCACCAATTGTAATGGTAGCGGTTAAAATTACAGTTGCATCACCAGCATCAATAGCAGGTCTTGTAACTGTACCATCATTTGCGATTACAGCAGTGTTATTTGAAGCCCAAGTAATTACTGAAGAATGTAATCCAGCAGTTGGTAAATCAATATCCTGTGTAATTGCAAGGACATCGGTTACGTCCAATGATAATTTCGTTGCAGCGTCTAAAGCATCTGCAGCATCTGTATTATCTTCAACAGCAGGTTTACACGCTGATAACGCAAATACAAATGTGAACATTAACAAAACGGTTAATAATTTTTTCATTTAAATTTTCCTCTCTCTTTCTTTTTCTTTTTTTATTTTTCTACAACCGTATCTAAATTAGATAGTTCCAGTTGGTATTGCCCTTCGTATCTACTAAGTGGTCCGGTAACGTCAAGAACATCGTTTAACACTAAATTAAATTCTGTGCTGTCAACATTTTGAATATGTAATCCTACTTCATTTCCCAAAGCATCTTCACAAGTAACAGTGTAATCTCCAGTATTAGGACTTAAGTAAATATCTGTCACAGTAATGTTTTGAAATTGAATATAAGATCCTAAATCACCTGTTGTCAAGTCAATTATGTCAACGTCTCTTACAGGAATCTCATTGTTTTCTGAAATTAAAACAATATTTCTTTTACTAAAATTTACAAGTTGCGGGCTTCCTGTTTCTTTATCAGGATAATACGTTAAGTTTAATCCTTCGATTGTGACTTTGTTTCCAACAGCAATATACACACTATTTTCTCTTAAGTACATATAAATACCATATCCTTCATCATCAACAATATATGGATTTCCATCAACCTCATAAGCTATTGTTCCAGTAACAACGATTTTAGATGTCTCGTATTCGACTGTGTTCGTAGCTAATTCCTTTATAGTAACTTGAACCCCTTCTAAGCTGTAATCAAAATTTGGATCAAGTTCACCCCAAATTCGGCGTTCTTTTACTTGAGTAGCCAATTCTGCTTGATACATAATATCGGTATATTTTGAATCTGGACTGCTTAATTCATATGTCAATGATTGTTCAACCAATTCCATATTAATAAGTCTTCCATCATACCATACCCAAGCTAAATAACGATCATAACCATCTTGAATAGAACCTTCAGATTCTAAAACAATTGTTGTTGCATTTGTTAGTTTATCGCATGTGTACTCACTTGCGGTTTTTCCCCAAGGATCAATTCTATTTGTAGATTCAGGGGTATTAATCCCTAAAAATCTAACTGGGAAAGACACCGCTCCATCTTTAAATACTGCGGTATCTCCATCGGTACATTTCTCTAAAGTCACTTCACCTACACCATCATCCAAAAAACTTAAGCCATCATACGTAAAATCCATTGCGAGGGTGTCTGTAAAATCTGTGTTTAGTTCTCTATCAATTATTACTTCTTCAGGTGTTCTATCGCATGCCGATAGAGTAAAGACAAGTAATACTAATATAAAGTATTTATAATATTTCATTGTGGAAGGTTACCAAGATAATTGGTTAATCATTTCTTGGATGGCTTCATCTACTGTTTTTGTTCCTACAAACACTGCTTCAACTGCATATCCTGCTTCTTCACGTACTTTAGAAGAAGAAATTTGTCCAACGCCAGCAAACGCAGGATCATATGCAAAGAAATCAACTTGTGAATAAGCAACATTTGCTAACATTGATTCATAAATATAATCTGGGTCAGGATTGTTTAATAAGTCTTGATATAAAACGCTATCAACACTTGATTTACGAACTGGCAAGTATCCAGTATCAATTGCCCATCTAGCTGAGTTTTCAGTATTTGTTAAGAATTTAATAAATAACCAAGCTGCTAATCTTTCAGCATCATCAGTATTTTCCATGATTGCAATGTTTGGTCCTTGTTGCATTGCGCTATTTACACCGTCTTCAAATTGTGGAATTGGTAACAAACCAACTTCAAATTGGTCTGCAGTATCTAATTGTTCAGTAGGTAAATTATATTTCAATCCCGCAGTTGAACCAATTGTCATACAAACATCTTGTGCTAAGAAGTTTGCAGAACCAAAAGTTGCATCCCATTCAAGAGGTAATACCAATACCTTATCATCCATTAAGGTTTTTAGATATGTTAACATATCTCTTGTATCTTGGTTATCAACTAATACATCACCAGCAGCGTTTGTGTATGGAGCTCCCCATTGACGACTTGAATTGATAAATAGGTTTGCACTTGAGTCATAACTTGCTAAGAATTCACATTGATTTTCACCGGTACCAACCATTGTATCAGCAATTACTTCCATTTCTTCCCAAGTTAAAATTTGGTTTTCAGTAAAAGTTATTCCTTGTGCATCGAAGAATTCTTTGTTATAAACCATCATTTCTGTTGATTTAGAATATGGTAATGAATACATACCATCTGCATATTGTTGATTTTCAGCTACGTAAGAATCAATAAAGTCTGTTAAATCAACACCCCATTCTTCTGATTCAATAAATTTATCAAGGGGAATAATTCCACCTAAATCAAGATATTCAGCAAAATGATCAGGATACCCAACAACAAAGTCCGGTGTAACCCCAGTCCCTATTGCTTTTTTAGTTTTAGATAAAACCTCTGGATAATTACCATATCCAACTGAATCTATCACGATATTAGGATATAATTCTGCAAATTCAGCAATTAATTCATTTAGTAAAGCTGATTTATCCAATCCATAAATATGCCAAAATGTGATTGTAATTTGTTCATCAGGTAATTCTGTTAAAACCACAACCTCTGCTTGCTCAACATCTCGTCTAGACGACAAACATCCGGTAAGCGAGAATCCTAGTCCAAACATTAAAACTAATAATAATAATTTTTTCATTTTTTCTCTCCTCTATTTATTTTTTCTCTATCCTTTGATTCCACTTCTTGATACGCCACGCATAATGTATTTTTTAAGAAGTAAGAATACAATTAGTAATGGTAATGTAATAATTAATGCTGCAGCCATTTGTTCATTAAAAATTGTTCCTCCAGCTAATTCTGAATATGCATTTCTAAGTCCATCTGTTACTAAACGAAAACTCTGATTATCAGTAACTAAGTTTGGCCATATATAAGCATTCCAAGTACCCATTGCATTTAAAATTAAAATTGTAATGATTGTTGGTTTAGCTATTGGAATCATGATTCTTCTTAAATATTTAAAGTCACTTGTTCCATCCACTTTTGCAGCCAGATATAATTCGTCTGGGATACTTTTGAATGATTGTCTAAGGAAGAATATATAAAATACACTTGTCATAAACGGAAGTGACATTGCTGATACTGCTTGGAAATACGTTTGTGCAACTTCATCTCTCCCTAACCATCCGAACGAAGCAACTGTGGAGTAGTTAGTAATGATGAATATTTCACCAGGAATCATCATTGTTGAAATAAATACCATAAACAATAAATCTCTTCCCTTAAAATTCAGTCTAGAAAATGCAAATGCAGCTAATATTGTTGTTACCAATGTTCCTACCGTCGAAATAGTAGCGACAAGAACGGTATTAAACATATTTCTACCAAACGGCGCTCTCGCAAATGCATCAATGAAATTTTGAAATACAAGATCTTTAAATCCTAAAAATACCTTAGGTGGAATTGCAACTAAATCAATGTCTGATTTTAATGCAGTTAGAATCATCCAGTAAAAAGGTATGATTATTAATATTGCAGTAAACGTTAATCCAGCATACAATAAAATTCTAACAATAATTCTTTGGGCTTTTTTTGTTTTTAGTTTATCATCCATCATATTCACCTAGTAATGTACCCTTCTCTTGCTTACTTGCATTTGAATACCGGTAAACGCTAATGTAATAAGGAATAAGATAATTGCCAATGCTGCAGCAACTCCCCCACGTCCAATCTCACCGATATAGCCATATACAAGCCCAACAACAGTAATTAATTGTCGAGGGTTCCCAGCTGTTCCCATACTTGGTCCAAACATCCCAACTATAGAAGTATAAACTTTAAAAGCCCCAATAAATGACGTAATTGTAATATAAGCAATCATTGGCGAAAGAAGAGGTACAGTTATTTTTGTAAAGATTCTTCTTCGCGGTGCAGAATCAATCCTTGCTGCATCGTAATATTGCTTATCAATTCCTTGAAGTCCACTTAAGAATACAAGTATCTTAAATGCTAATCCTCCCCATATTGAGAAGATTAATAAAGCGATCATCGCATTTCCCCACTCTGCTCCAGATCCAACCCAGTTAATAGCGTCAGCGCTATCTTGGCCAAACCATTGTAAGATGGTATTTAACAATCCCCAATCTGTATGGAAAATAAATGCAAATGCCATCCCGATGGCAATCGCGTTTGTAACGTAAGGTAAAAAGAATATTGTTTGATAAACACCTTGTAGTTTTTTAATTGATTTTAGTCCTACTGCAATAAGTAGTGATAATATTACCGAAACAGGAACTGAAACAAATACAATTACTGAAGTGTTTTTTAATGCGTTAATAAAGTTTCCATTATTGATAACTTCAATATAATTATCAAACCCTGCAAACCCATCAGTTGTCATATCTTCAATAACTACATTTTTAAAGAATGAAATTAAAAACGCATTTACTAAAGGATAAAAAGTAAAAAGAGTTAATAACACCAATGCAGGTGCTAAATATAGCCAGGCTCTTACATTGCTTTCTCTTTCTAGCACTCGATATGTTCTCCTGTACTTTTATTGAAAACAAACATTTTTTCTTCTTTTAAGTCGAAATTAACAATATCTCCTGGCTTAATTCGATATTGTGCATCAACAATTGCTCTAATTGTTTTAATTCCTTCTGGATCTGTAGGATCTTTAATGATTAATGTAGTATCTCTACCAATTGTTTCAACCATGTATACTTCAAATGCAAGCACACCCTTTTCTACAACTTTAAATCCTTCTGGTCTGATTCCAATATAACATTCAGTTACATCGGCTTTAAATTTCTTAATTTTAAAGGTGTTAAGAAACAGATTTCCACCTTCGATTTTACCTTCAAAGATGTTTATTGGAGGTGTTCCCAAAAACTTCGCAACAAATAAATTACCTGGTTCATCATACACATTTTGAGGTTCTCCGATTTGTTGTTTCACTCCAGCATCCATTAATACAATTTCATCACTAATGCTCATTGCTTCTTCTTGATCATGGGTAACAAAGATTGTTGTAATTCCAGTATCTCTTTGAATACGTTTAATCTCTTCACGCGTTTGCAAACGTAAACGAGCATCTAAATTACTCAATGGTTCATCTAATAATAGTACTCGAGGTTTTTTAACGAGTGCACGAGCGATTGCTACACGTTGTTGTTGCCCCCCTGAAAGTTGTTTTGGTTTACGATCCATTAATTCGCCAATACCAACCAAATCAGCCATTTCTTGAGCTCTTTCAATCGCTTCAGCTTTTGGAACTTTAATGTTTTCAAGTGGAAACATGATGTTCTGACGAACACTCATATGAGGATATAATGCATAGTTTTGGAAAACAAGTCCAATCCCACGGTCCTCTGGTGCCATATCTGTAACATCTTCATCTCCGAAGTAAATCCGTCCCTCATTTGGTTCTAGTAATCCAGCAATCATATATAATGTTGTTGATTTACCACAACCACTTGGCCCAAGTAAACCAATAAGTTTTCCTGAAGGAATTGTGATATCTAATGATTTAACAGCAACTGTTTCTGTTTTATCTTTAGCTTGAAATATTTTTGTTACATTTTCGAGTTTAATTTCCATGATATCTCTCCTAAATCATTTTCTATTTAACATTACATTATACTATATTTAAGGTTTACTTTAAACACATTTTTATAAAATTATTATGTAAACTTTTTAAATAATAAATGCGTTTACACAAGCCGTTTACAAACAAAAAGGACTTAGTTTCAGTCCTTTATCCTTCTCCCTTATAGTCTGTATAAACAAAACATAGTTTAAATTAATATATTTTATTTCTTTTTAACTCTTTAAATCCTTACACAAGCAATTTCTAAACAAAAAGGACTGGTTTCCAGTCCTTAATCGTTATCCTAAATAGTTCGTGTAAACAAAATATAAAGCAAATAATACAAAAGCAATAAAAATTAGTTTCGATAATCTCTTCACTAAATCAAGAGTTCCAAGGAATATAATTATTACTCCACCAAAAATCATTGCGAGTTTAATAATTAAGTCTTGTCCCATCAAGAAATTAAATCCATCAGTCAAGTATCCATCTAAAGCAACTAATATGTCTTGCAAAATCGGCATGTCTAAAATATTATTTATAAAATCCATTATTTACCACCTCTCACCTAATATCTAACTACATTATATCAAAAAACTTGTGAAAATCTTATGAATTTAAAAAAATTATAGTTTTCTTCGTCCCTCTAGCGCTTTATAGATCGTAACTTCATCAGCAAATTCAATGTTTCCACCAGCTGGGATACCATGGGCTATTCGCGTAACTAAGATGTCCGTTCCTTGTAGAAGACGTGAAATATACATCGCTGTTGTTTCACCTTCATTATTTAAATTTGTTGCTAAAATCACTTCGTTTATTTCCTGATTTTTTAGTCTTTCTAATAATGGTTTCAAATTTATGTCATCCGGACCAATCCCATCACTTGGTGAAATTGCACCATTTAAGACATGGTATAACCCATGATAGCGATTTGTTTTTTCAAGTACAATGACATCCCTTGCCTCTTCAACCACAATTATCGATGACTTGTCTCTTGAATCATCCTTACATATATAGCAGGGATTTGTATCTGTGATATTACCACACACTGGACATTGGAAAATATCAGTTTTTATTTTTTGAAATGCTTCAATTAAATTATCAATTGTTTCTTCACCCATTCTGTTAACTGTATAGAGTGCATATCGCTCTGCAGTTTTTTTCCCAACTCCTGGGTATTTTCGTAAAGCTTCAATCAATTGTTCTATACTATCTGGATACTTCATGCTATCACTCCTAAAATAGTCCGGGAATTCCTCCACCTGTAAACTGGGACATTACGCTTTGTGTCTCATCATCAATTTTCTTAATGCAATCATTGACTGCAGCTACAACGGCATCTTGTAACATTTCTAAGTCTTCTTTAGTCTCAAACATTTCAGGATTAATTGTAATGTTTTTCATTGTTTTATTTCCCAAAAATTCAACTTCAACAGCTTTCCCACCAGCACTACCGTAGAAAGTAGAAGCTTCTAATTCTTTTTGGGCATTTACCATATCTTGTTGCATTTTTTGTAATTTCTTAATCATTCCAGGATTCATATTAATCCCCTTTCTTTACTTTGACATTCTCGCTCCCAAATAGATGGTATGCATCTTTTACACTATCTGGTGTGAAATCATCAATTTTATGATGCATCACAGGGATATCTTTTAATCCCTCATGCTCGATTTTACTTAAATTGATATACGCATCTTTGTTTGTTCGCCATTTTTTAACGAACTCCGCACTTTTTTCTTCCCAAACCTCTTTCGGAAGAGCTAAATAATCTACCTTAATTTGGTGGAAATCACTAAGTAATTTCACGACTTTTTCTTTTATCTCAGGCATCATCATACGGTTACAAGTAGAAGGGCTTGGGTATTCGATAATGATCATTTTTCCATTAGTAGCAACAACTCTTCCGCTACTAATTAATTTGGCATATTGTAAATCGCCTGGATCAACAACTCTTTCAATATCAAACCAAGCCTTATTTAATTTAATTTTTGCTTCACGATCACCATTATTTAAAACATCCTCAACAATTCTAACATCGTAGGTTGTATATGGTTCTTCATTTATTTCTTCTTCCGGTTCAATACTAAATAGATCCGCTGAAATTTCTTCTTCAACTTCAACTTCAGTCTCTTTTGTAACAGGATCAATTTTTTTGGTATTGAAACTAACATTTGGATCAAATGTTTCTATAGCATTGGTCTCTTCGTGATTTTCTTCAACGCTATTATCCAATGTGTCCAAATCTGTGTCAGAAACCTCATCATCACCAAATAAAGAGACTAATTCAGAACTTTCTTCAACATCCTCTGTTTGCTCTGTTTTTAGTATATTTTCATCTTCAACTCTTTCGGTTGGTTTTTGAGTTACTTTCTCTTCCGATGATTTTTGATAAGTTCCTTTGGGGGTTTCATCAACTTCTTGTCGTAACGATTGCAGTTGTTGCTTAATTTGATTGAGTTCATCTTCAAAGATAATCTCTTGCTTTTCAACTTTATCAACCATTTTAATTAGTGCTAATTCCATATATAATGTTGCATTATTTGTCCATTTCATATCGTTTTGAGCCTTGTTTAGTACTTCAATATAGAAAAAAATTAGATTATTACTTAATTTTTTTGCTAAATCAATAAATTGATCGTTTGAGAATAGTAATTGATCGTTGTTCTCGGTATCTGTGTTTTTAAAAATCAAGAGATCCCGATAAAATTTGATCATATTTTCGACTAATCTTTTTGCTTCTTTTCCTAAATCAATTAGCTCATCTAATTCCTTAATTGCTTTAACACTGTTGTTTTCATATAAAGATTGGGCAATTAATAGCAACTTTTCGTTGGAAACTGTACCTCTAATCGCATGTACATCTTCAATTGTAACTTTTTTATCAGTGTATGAAATGACTTGATCAAGCAAACTAATCGCATCTCGCATCCCGCCTTCTGCGGCTTCGGCAATTACTTTAATGGCCTGTTTCTCAATTTCGATATGCTCTTCTTCAATAATAGTGCTCATTCTTGTAATCATTTCATTGACACTGACACCACGAAAATCAAAACGCTGACAACGAGAATGAATGGTTGCCGGTATTTTATGAGGTTCAGTAGTCGCTAAAATAAAAATTACGTGTTTTGGAGGTTCTTCTAGTGTTTTTAATAGTGCGTTAAATGCTCCCGTACTTAACATATGGACCTCATCTATTATGTACACTTTATATTTACCTACACCAGGTAAATATTTTACTTTGTCACGAATCTCACGAATCTCATCAACACCATTATTTGATGCTGCATCGATTTCAATTACATCACTAATTGTATTATTCTCAATTCCTAAACAAATGTCGCACTCATTACAAGGATTAGAAACAGGTGCGTGTTCACAATTCACTGCTTTTGCAATGATTTTAGCAATCGATGTTTTTCCTGTTCCTCGTGGTCCACTAAATAAATATGCGTGTGCAATTTTATTGTTTTTAAGTGCGTTTTTAAATGTTCTTGTTATGTGCTCTTGTCCTGCGATTTCTTCAAAATCTTTTGGACGATATGTTCGATATAGTGCCTTATAAGCCATATATTTCACCCCTGTTTTGATATATTTGGTGTAATTCTATTATAAAACAAAAAGACTACTTTTAATAGTCTTTTCAGGAATTTTTAGAGAAAGTATTGATGTTTTGAATTACGTTATTTATCGCAATAAATTCCTTTGAGTCCTTTTTAAATTTTTTTGATAAATAATCATATGTTAAGTCTTTTGTTTCGCCAAATTTTAAAATGACATACACTTGATGTATCGCCTTTGAAAAATATTTGTCGTCACGTAACCTACGACGATCTTCAATTGAAAACCGCGGTTCTTCATCGATTATATCGGAAACTTTAGCTAAGAACACATAAAATTCCTCTTCCTCAGAACTTTGTTTTTTCTTTTTAGGGAAGATAAAATCAAACACTTTGTCAAACACAAACACAAATAGTGTAAAAGTTATTGGTAAAACCATTAATAAAAACCAAAACGCTGGTGAATATCCACCATCACGAACTGCCAAGACAGTTACATATAAGAATATTCCAACTGTTGCAACTCCAAAAATAAATGCATAATATTTAATACCTTTGTTTTTTGTCATTATAATCACCTATGAAGTATTATACAACAAAACAAGAGATTATGATATAATAAATATGGTGATAATTATGAATACAGAAACAATTGTAGCAATTAGTACTGCACTCGGGCAAGGCGCAATTAGCATTGTTCGATTAAGCGGTCCACAGGCAATTGAAATTGCCAATAAGGTTTTTGTTGGAAAAGATTTATCGAATGTTCTTTCTCATACAGTTCATTATGGACATATTGTCGATAAAACAAAACAAATTGATGAAGTTTTGGTTACTCTTTTTCGTGCGCCCAAGACATTTACAACAGAAGACATTGTTGAAATCAATTGCCATGGTGGAGTCTATGTAGCTAACAAAATATTGGAAGTTTTGTTATTAAATGGAGCACGTCCTGCGAATCCTGGAGAATTCACTGAGCGTGCATTTTTAAATGGGCGGATCGATTTAACACAAGCAGAAGCAGTAATGGATATCATTGAATCTAAATCTGACTTAAGTTTAGCATTAGCAAACAAAGGATTAGATGGTGTTATCTACGAGCTTGTAACAGATTTACGTACACAGTTATTAAACACGATTGCACATATTGAAGTAAATATTGATTATCCTGAATATGATGACGTCATCGAATTATCAAATCAGTTGATTAAACCTGAAATAGAGGATTTAATCCAAAAAATTGGAAATCTATTAGAAAAAGCTAATTTTGGAAAAGTAATCAAAGATGGTGTGAAAACAGCAATTATTGGTCGCCCAAACGTTGGCAAGTCTAGTCTTTTAAATGCTTTATTGCGAGAGGATAAGGCAATTGTCACTGAAATCCAAGGAACGACCCGTGATACTGTCGAAGGAAGTATAAATATTGGTGGTATCATCCTAAATTTAGTGGATACAGCTGGAATTCGAGAATCAAATGATTTCATTGAAAAAATAGGTATTAATAAAGCAAAACAAATGATTGAGGAAGCTGAACTTGTTTTGTTTGTCTTAGATAATAGCAATGAATTAACAGAAGATGATTCTACCCTACTAAAATTAACAGACACTAAGAAGCGAATTATCATAATCAATAAAACAGATTTGTCAAAAGAACTAAAACATGATTTTCCAAACAGTGTCGCAATAAGCGCACTTCAAAAAACTGGTATTTCCGAGTTAGAATCATTAATCAAAGATATGTTCTTATCTGGCGAAGTTAATATAACGGATCAAACATATATTTCCAATGCCCGTCACATCGCTAAACTAAGCGAGGCAAAAGTTTCATTAGAGGATAGCTTAGTCGCCATATCAGAAGAACTTCCTATCGATATGGCAGAAATTGATCTTAAAAATGCATGGCAACTTCTTGGAGAAATTATCGGTGATACTTCTAGTACATCTTTATTAGATGAGTTATTTAGTAAGTTCTGTTTGGGTAAATAAAAGAGCGGAAATCCGCTCTTTTTTTAATTTCCCATATCAAATACAATTTTCCATTCTGTTCCTATCTTTTTCCATGTTGTCATATATTTACCTTTTTGAATGATTTGTTTCCCATCCTGTAAGAACGTTCTAGTATATATTCCGGTTGTTACACCCAACGTTTCATCATCTGAAATAAAACCGTGAAGTGGTTCCCAAATAAATGAGATATGGTCTAATTCAAATACCTTTTTAATTGATTCTCTAATTTGACTGTTATCGTTAATATATGGTAAATGATTAATCGTCCCCATTAGAGAGTGATCAGCAGTATATTTCATCCAAGCATTTTCCTTATTCGTCTGGCAGTCTAAACAAAATGATCGATCAACTTGAAATAATTGCTCTACTTTATTCATTGTTTTTCACCCATTCATCATATATGATGTGTTCTTCTTTGTTTTTTATATAGCGGTAAATCCCATTTAAATCCACATTTTCCGCTGCCCGGAAAATGTTTTTATCAATGTCTGGTGATTCAATTTTTAACTGTTTAATAAGTTGTTTTATAACAAAACGTTTGCTTGTGATATCGCATGTGCTAAGCTCACAACCACAATCCATTGTTACAATGTTGTGGGCATTCATAATCTTTAAAATTGCCTCTTCCTTTATTAAATATAACGGACGAATTAGTTCAATCCCCTCAAAATTATCTGATTTAACTTTTGGTAGCATTGTGTGAAAAGAACCGGCATATAAGACATTCATCATCGTTGTCTCAATCACATCATCAAAATGGTGTCCTAAAGCTAATTTATTACATCCAAGTTTCTCTGCTTGGCTATATAAAAACCCTCGTCTCATCTTTGCACATAAATAACAAGGTTTGCCAGATGTTGCTTCTCGTAAAATATCAAAAATTTGTGATTTTTCAATATTCAATGGCACCCCTAATAGTTTAGCATTATCAAATTGTAAAGCCAAATTCTCAGGACTGAACCCTGGATCCATACTGATGAATTCTATATCAAAGTTCACAAGTGGATGTTTCTTTAATTCTTGGAATAATTTTGCCATAATTAAACTATCTTTTCCGCCGCTCATAGCGATAGCAATTTTATCTCCTTCGTTTACTAACTCATATTTTTGGATTGCTTTGATAAACTTACTCCATAGATCTTTTCGATATTTTTTTATAATATCTCTCTCAAAATTTTGAATAAAATCTTGATTCATATTAATCACCTTTTTTCATTTGTAAGCCTATTATACCTTACGTTTTTAGTATTTAAAAATAATAAAAAATAATTTTCTTGTATTTTATGGTAAATAGTTGTAAAATGATAGTGTATTAGAAATCAAAATTATTTGGAGGTGAACACTATGTCATTTACTTGGGCATCAAAAAAACCTAATGATGGTGTGGCTACACTATACGAAAGTAATATTACTTTAAATAAAGCTGCAAGTTCTCATTTTGAGCGTGCTTACAGTGTATTGCTTGGTATGGATGAAAATACTGGCCGCATTGCTGTTAAACCGCTTTCCAAAGAAGAAGTAGATTTGGGAGCAATCGCTGCTGAAAAAAGACATAAGATTACTGTAAAACCTAGTTATGCTAGAGTTTGCAATAAAAAATTTATGAAAGAAGTTCAAAGACTTGCTAACATTGATTTAGCACACAATAAGTCGATTAAATTTTCAGCGACTTGGAGTAGAGCAGAATCAGCATTAATCATTGATTTGAACGAGAAGGAGGATTAAATAATGGATGGTACAATTTTAGTTATTGTCTGGTTTGTGATCATTATTTTAGCTGCAATAATCGAAATGAACACAATGGATTTAACTAGTATTTGGTTTAGTGTAGGAGCATTATTTGCATTTATCCTAGCCATTGCATCTGCACCACTGTGGCTTCAACTTGTTGTATTTGTTGGTGTTTCAGTCTTACTATTATTGTTGGTAAGACCAATCACAAAACGCTATTTGAAGACTAATGTTATTAGTACAAACACAGATCGTTTAGTTGGAAAAGTTGCGGTATGCACGAAACCAATCTATGCTGGTGAACGTGGAGAAGTAAAAATTGATGGTAAATATTGGATGGCTATATCTAATGGGGATCAAGATATTGAAGTAGATGAAAAAGTTGAAGTTTTAGCCATTGAAGGCGTTAAACTTGTTGTAGATCAAATCCAATAATGAAAGTTGGCGTATTTCGTAGAATTGGATCATATTTAATTGATGCAATTCCAGTCTTTTTAATCGTTACAACCTTGTTATCTTGGTTTATTGGGGATATAATCAAGAACAATATTGAGAATTATACAGAATATCAAGTTCTCTATGCAGAGGCGTTAGAAGGATATAATACCACGTCCGAGCAAAACCGAACTGACTTAGATAACAACATCATCTCAGAAGATGAATTTAACGAGTTACAAATTTCATTGCAAACAACCTTTCTTGAAGATAACCAAGAATATATTGAAGTTGTTGTTTATCAATATTGGACAACAGTATTACTTTACATTATTATTTCATTCAATGTTATATATTTTGTATACATGCTGTTATTAAAAGGAAACACATATGGTAGAAAGTTCATGCATATTGAACTTGTTGGACACGTAAAATGGTACACTTTATTGCTCCGTGAAATAATATGGAAACATTTATTTTGGGCATTCACATTTTCACTGGGTATCTTTATCGATATCTTATTAATAGGTCTATCCAGCAAGAAAAAAGCATTAAGAGACATTCTTACACAAACACAAATTGCCAATGAAGGCACTCAATATCCATTTTAAAAAAAATATTAGGAGGTAAATTTTATGAATTTAGGAATTGGTTTAGTTTTATTATTTGTATTTTTGTTTTTAATTTTAATTTTAGTATCATTATCATTCACTCTGGTAACACAAGCAAATCGTTTTGTACTAGAACGCTTGGGTGGATACCACAAAACATTAGATCAAGGATTGCATTTCATTATTCCATTCTTTGATAGAATCAAGAAAAAAATCTCAATTAAAGAACAAGTAGTGGACTTTCCGCCACAACCAGTAATCACAAAAGATAACGTAACAATGCAAATTGACACTGTTATATTCTATATGATTACAGATCCAAAATTATATACTTATGGTGTGGAACATCCATTACGCGCAATCGAAAACTTAGCAGCAACCACTTTACGTAATATTATCGGGGATCTTGAATTAGATGAATCATTAACATCTCGTGATATAATCAATGCTAAAATGCGTAATATCTTAGATGAAGCAACAGATCCATGGGGAATCAAAATCATTCGTGTGGAAGTGAAAAACATTATTCCACCAAAAGATATCCGTGAAGCAATGGAAAAACAAATGCGTGCAGAACGTGAACGTCGTCAAGAAATCTTACTTGCAGAAGGTAAGAAAAAAGCAGCTATCCTTACTGCAGAAGGTGAGAAACAATCACAAATACTTCGCGCAGAAGCAGAAAAAGAAGTTCGTATTCGTGAAGCTGAAGGGAAAGCACAAGCAATTCTTGAAGTTCAAGGTGCAACAGCTGCAGGGATCAAAATGATCAAAGATGCTGGTGCTGATGAAGCGTTCTTACGTTTAGAAGCTTACAAAGCAATGGTTGAAGTTTCTAATGGAACTGCAACAAAACTAATTATTCCATCTGATATGCAAGGTTTAGTGGGTATCGCTGGAACATTAGCTGAAACATTAAAAGGTAAATAACAAATAAAAAGTTACGATTAATAAATCGTAACTTTTTTTATTCTTTTTTTTAGAATTCACAGTTTCTTGGTGTTCTTGGGAAAGGAATAACATCGCGAATATTCTCAACACCGGTAATGTACATTAACATACGATCAAATCCAAGACCAAATCCAGCATGTTTACAACCACCATATCGACGTAAATCTAAATACCACCATAAATCTTCTTTTGGGACATTCATTTCATCCATTCTTTTCAGTAGATAATCTAAACGTTCTTCCCTTTGGCTACCACCAACAAGTTCACCACTTCCTGGAACGAGTAAATCCATTGCGGCAACTGTTTCGTTATCATCATTTAATCTCATATAGAATGCTTTGATGTCTTTTGGCCAATCAATAACAAATACAGGACCATCAAAGTGTTTCACAAGGTATTTTTCATGTTCTGTCGCTAGATCTTCACTATACGATGGTGTATTTTCAAATTGTGTTTTTGCCTGTAGTAAAACGTCAATTGCTTCTTTATGGGTAATTCGTTTGAAGTCGCTATTCAAAACCTTATGAAGTTTTTCTAATAACCCTTTTTGAACAAATTTATCGAAGAAAGCCATTTCTTCTGGAGCTTTTTCCAAGACATAATTGATTATAAATTTCACCATATCCTCTGTCAAATTCATATCATCAGTAATATCAGAAAATGCAATTTCTGGTTCAATCATCCAAAACTCAGATGCATGTGTTGTTGTATTTGATTTCTCGGCTCTAAATGTTGGACCAAAGGTATAAACATTTTTGAATGCTAATGCAAATGCTTCGGCTTCTAGTTGCCCAGAAACGGTTAAATTTGCCTTTTTTTGGAAGAAGTCTTCGTTATAATCAATTTCATTACTTTCTAGTCTCGGTAGGTTATCTAAATCAAGTGTTGTCACTTTAAATGTTTCCCCTGCACCTTCAGCATCTGAAGCTGTAATTAATGGCGCAGCAACATGAACAAAATCACGCTCTTGGAAGAATGTATGAATCGCATGTGTTAAAACACTACGCACTCTAAATACAGCACTAAATAAATTAGTTCGTGCTCTTAAATGTGCGTTTTCTCTTAAAAATTCTCTAGTATGTCTTTTTGGTTGAATTGGGTAATCTTCTTGTGAATCACCATGTAAAATCACCTCGGTTGCTTTGATTTCGAATGGTTGCTTCATAGCTGGCGTAAGGATCAATGTTCCTGTAACCTCAATCGCACTTCCAACTCTAAATTTTTGAACCTCTTTAAAATTTTCAAGTTTTTCACTCTCATAGACAACTTGAATCGTTTCAAAAAAAGTTCCATCATTTAAATCAATAAACCCAAACTCTTTTTGGGCACGATTATTTCGAACCCAACCATGTAGTTGAATTGTTTTTCCATCTAATAAAGTAAATTTTTTGTATAAAGCTCTCACATCATATTTCATATAAATCCTCCTTTTTAATAAAAAAAATCGCCCTTAAACAACTAGTCTAAGGACGAATCAATATCCGCGGTACCACCTTAATTCAATAAGCACTCAAATCCTTTAACGCAGGAATACGGATGGGTCTACTCAATTCTTCCATCACTCATGGTGTTATTCATACTTAGCTTATGTTCTAGCTTCCACCGACCTAGACTCGCTTTGCATAGTGTTAAGTATTACTTCTCCAATCACAGTTATACAAATATAATACCAAAATCAAAACAATTGTCAATCTTTATTCAATGTCATCGTTTAGATCAGCTTCTATTGCTGCATCAATTTCATCTAACTCAACTTTGCTAATTCGCTCAAATGTTTTCCCGATTTTATCACTTGTTGTATGAATTTCTTTGACACGTTTACTTACAGTATCAATGTTATTTGCCAAAGTATCCCAACGTTTTTTATATCGTTTGAAATCTTGTCCAAGTTTGGCAAGTTCCTCTTGAATTTGAGCCGCAAACTTATCACGATCTAAGTTACGTAAAATGACTTGAACCGTTGTTAATAAGCTCATTATCGTTGTTGGAGATGCTACCCAAACATGTTTCTTTTGAGCGTAATCAATGATATCTGGGTGATAGGCGTTAATTTCCGCAAAAACAGCTTCTGCAGGCAAGAATAACACTGCTTGATCTGCGGTTTCGTTTGCAATTATATATTTTGAACTTATATCATCAATGTGTTTCTTTAAATCTGACTTAAACTTCTTCGTTGCTTCATCTCGCGCAGTAATCGGAGTTTCACGATCAACCATTCGTTGGTAGTTTTCAAGTGGAAACTTACTATCAATACATAGTTCCCCCATTGGTTCAGGTAGATGTAATAACGCATCTGCCATTTTCCCGTTTGAAAGCAAATACTGTGTTTCATAAACTTTGGTATTACTTTCACCAAAAATTGAACCAAGTATGTTATTTAATTGCACTTCTCCAAAGGTTCCACGTGATTTTTTATCTGTAAGAACATCTTGTAGTGATACAACATCTGTTGATAGTTTTTCAATGTTTTTTTGTGCCTCATCTATTTTTGTTAAGCGAATAACAATATCTTCAAAGGTTTTATTTGTTTTGTCAAATCCCTCATTTAAGCGAAATTCGACTTTTTTATTGATGTTCTCCATTTGGGAATTAATATTGGTATTTAGTTCGTTAAAATTCTCTTTTATGCCTTTTTGTAATCCTTCTTTAAAGTTATTTAAATCTAATATGTTTTCTTTAGAACTTTTTCCAATGGAATCAGAAATCTGAACCTTCAAATCTCCATATTCTTTGGTAATATCCTTGCTTAATTTAAAATTTTCATCTTTAACAAAGTTTTTAATTTGATCAGCTGTTCCGTCAGTACTTTGTTTGAGTAATAAGTAAATGACGATTGCGACTAAAACTGTTAAAACTGATAAAAGAACAATGATTGTAGTATCCATAATATCACCTCACGTTATTATACCATTGTTATCAAAAAAAAAGTAGATGGTTTCATCTACTTGTCATCGCCTTCTTTTTCTTGGTATTCAAATAACGTACTTAATGGTCTGTCTTGGATAATATTGATTAACCCTTGAGCAAACAATCTTCCAATACTTAATTGGACAATCTTATCTGTTTTCTTATCATCTTGAAGTTGGATTGTATTAGTACAAATAACCTCTTTTAGTACACTGTTATCAATTTTTTCAAGTGCATTACCACTAAAGAGTGGATGAGTACATGCTGCATAAACTTCTTTTGCACCAGCGTCCAAGACTGCTTGAGCTGCCTGAGTTATAGACCCTGCAGTATCAATCATATCATCAATCATAATGGCTATTTTTCCTTTAACATCTCCAACAAGTCCCATTACTTCAACTGCGTTTGGACCAGGACGACGTTTATCAATAATGGCAATTTGGCAATTCATGTTGTCCCCCATTTTGCGGGCTCTAACTGCTCCTCCATGATCTGGAGATACAATCACAACGTTATCAAAATTCTTTTGCTTAAAATACTCCACAATAATTGGCATTGCACGGAAATTATCAATAGGGATATCAAAGAACCCCTGAATTTGCGATGCATGTAGATCCATCGCTAAAACCCGTGTTGTACCAGCTGTTTCCAACAAATTCGCTACTAATTTAGCAGAAATTGGTTGTCTAGATTTTGCCTTACGATCTTGTCTTGAATATCCGTAATAAGGCATAATCACATTTATTGTTTTTGCAGATGCACGTTTCATTGCATCAATTGTGATTAATAATTCCATGATGTTTTCGTTTACTGGTTTGTGTGTTGGTTGAACCAAAAATACATGATAGCCGCGTACTGTTTCTGCGACATCAACACCAATTTCACCATCAGCAAAACGGCTTAAATCAATTCCACTTAGTGGAATTCCAGAATATTTCGAGATTTCTTCTGCTAATTCACGATTTGCGCTTAAACTAAATAACTTAACTTTTACACCATCAATAATTGCCATATAATCCTCCAAAATAATATTTGTATCTTTGTGCCGGTCTTACAATATCATTTTATACCAAAAAAAGCAAAAATAAAATGCAACTTTTATGAAAAAAGTTACATTTTTTACTCTATCTATTCATCTTCAAGATTGTTATAAGCTTCAATTACTGCGGCTTCGATGTGGGTTCTCGTTTCTTGGTTAATTGGATGAGCTACATCTTTGAATTCCCCATTTGGCATTTTTCGGCTTGGCATCGCCACAAAAAGGCCTGCTTTCCCATCGATTATGCGTAATTCGTGAACAACAAAACATTCGTCAATAGTTATTGCGGCAATTGCTTTTAATCGATTCTGCCCGTTAAACTTTTTAACTCTAACGTCCGTTATATTCATCTTACCACCTCGCATTTTCTTATCTATTACCGTAATTATACCATATATGAAAACATTTACAAAAAGAATTTTTCTAAACAAGGAGTGTCTATCTTATTTTGGTGATTAATTTATAATATGAATCTGGGATAATATCATACACGTGTTTCATTTTTTTCTTATCCCTACATATTCCATAAACTGTAGCGCCGCTCCCACTCATTAAAACTCCGGCGACTCCCCCATCACGAATTTGTTTTTTGATTTCTTGAACAGCGGGCAGAATTTCAAACACAATTTGCTCTAACGAATTATGAAGTTCTCGGGTTATCAAAGCATAATTCTTATTATATATAGCATTTGTCATATCTGTGATTTTATGTTCTGTGATTATTTCTGGTTTTACTCTTGAAAACACTTCTTTAGTACTTATTTTTATGTTTGGATTTACCAATATTACTGGTAATTTTAATTTCGTATTTAAAAAGACTAGTTCTTCGCCTTTTCCCTTGGCAATACATAATTTATTATATACACAGAACGGAATATCAGCTCCAAAAGTAGCTCCAATTCTGGCCATATCCTCCAGTGATAGTTTTAGTTTCCATAGTTTATTCAACCCACGAAGTGTTGCAGCGGCATCAGCGCTGCCTCCTGCTAACCCTGCGGCAATTGGAATATTTTTTGCAATATGGATTTCGACACCAGTTGTAATTTGAAATTCCTCTTGTACATACATTGCTATTTGATACACAATGTTATCCTCTTGTTTTTCTACAATTGGCACTGTGCTTGTGACAGAAATTGAACTATCACTTTTTGGCAAGAATGTTAATAAATCGTGTAATTCCAATGCTGCCATAATCATTTCCAAATCATGATAACCATCGAATCGTTTGGCAACAACATTTAAAAACAGATTAATTTTTGCATAAGCTTTTTCTTTAATCATCCATAATCACCTCGACACATATATTTTACCACAGTGCATGACAATAAAAAAACAAAGAAATTCACTCTTTTCTTTGTTTTTACTATTTTTGGTACAATCTATCAGATAATTTAATAAAATCAGCTACAGATAAATTCTCAGCCCGAACAGAGCGATTCAAGTCAAGCTCCTCTAAAAGATTTCCAAGAACATCTTTTGAATCCCCATAATTACCAAAAAGATTGTTGACAAGCGTTTTTCGCCTTTGCCCAAAAGAGGCTCTCACTAAAGTGAAGAAGTGTTTCTCGTTGAGTGGTATAGTGATTGGCTTTGCTAAAACTTCTAATCGAATAACAGCACTGTCCACATTCGGAGCAGGTACAAAGGCTGTTCTTGGGAGTTTAAATTCAAGTGATGCCTTGGTTTTATATTGAATCGCAACACTAAGCGAATTATAGTCTTTAGTACTCGGTTTTGAAGTAAACCGTTTTGCGACTTCTAATTGCATCATTAAAACAAGTTCTGAAACATATTTACTCTCTTCTAAAATCTTGAAGATAATCGGAGTTGTAATATAATATGGTAAATTTGCGACAACCACAACACGATCATATTCCATGTTTAAAGATTCAATATCTTCATCTATATTTCTTACTAAAAAATCATCATGAATTAGAGTAAATGGTTCGTTTTCAAATTGTTTTTCTAAGATGGGGATTAAGTCGCCATCAATTTCGTATCCAATAACATGCCCGGAAACTTGAAGCAGAAGTTCAGTTAAGCTACCTAATCCAGGACCAATTTCAATAACCAAAGTGTTTTTTGTTATTGTTGGTACAGAAATAATCTTTTGCAAAATGTTTTGATCTATCAAAAAGTTTTGCCCAAACTTCTTTTTAACATGAAATTGTTCTTTGTTAAGAACTTGTTTAATGTTATTAATTGTTCCAATTTTTTTATTCATGTGCTTCACCGCCTAAAGTCTCAATTAATTGCTTTTTTGTTATCCCAAACATATTACATTTTGTTAATAATGTTTTTGCGTTGCATAGCCCTATTCCCAAAGTATCAGTAACATATTTTCGATCTGCTTTAGAGTTTTTTTCTCCAGCTAATCCTAAATCAAATATATCTTGAACTTTAAGTTCTTGTTCAATCTTTGTAACAGAATATACATTCTCTAAGGCTTCTATTATTTTTTCTTTCGGAGCGTGTTCAATTCCAACTTTTGTTTTGTTTTTGTTGATACAATATTCTTTTTGAATAAACGCATGTTTTGTTGGTCCAACATAATCGTTAATAATTTGTCGGATTCGTGCTCCTTGATAATCCGGGTCCAATAGCAGTATTAATCCTCTTTTTGAATTTAATTGTTTTAACTCATTTAGCGTTTCTAGGCTAACTTCACTTCCATTGGTAATGACTACATCAATATCGCTAAAGATAGCCTTTAATAGAGCGAGGTCGTGGTAGCCTTCAACTACCACAACCTCTTTTATTTTATTCTGTGAGTCCATTGTCTTTTAAATACTCAACAAAGTTTGATAACTGCGTTGGTATTTCTATAAATTGTGGACATTTTGATAAGCATTCACCACATTCAATACATAAATCCGCAGAAGCTAAGGATTTCTCTAGATTTCCATATGCCCACTTTGTGTGTCCATCTTGTTGATACATCGAGTGGCTATTGAAAATTCTAAAGTTTGCTGGGATGTTAACCCCATGAGGACATGGCATGCAATAATTACAAGAAGTACAATCTACTTTAGATAACGCTAAAACCTGTTTTTTTACTTGATTAATTATATTTAATTCTGTTTCGTTGAGAGGTTTAAATTGAGAAAATGTTTTAATATTATCTTCGACCTGTTCAAAGGTTGACATTCCGCTTAATATTACTTTTACATTTGGTAATGATCCAACCCAGCGAAATCCCCACGATGCAATTGAGTCATCAGGATTATAATCTGTAAATAGTTTTTCAATACGTTCGTTATATTTTACCAGACTACCGCCTTTAACAGGCTCCATGATAATCACAGGAATTCCTTTTTCAGTTAAAATTTCATATCCAGTAATACCTTGTTGATGCTCTGTATCCATATAATTTAATTGAATTTGCACAAAATCCCAATCATATATTTCAACCCATAGTTTAAACGCTTCTAAGTCATCGTGGAAACTAAATCCGATGTTGCGAATTTTTCCTTCAGAACGAAATCTTTCCAATTCTTCGAGAATTTTGAAATCTGTAAGCGTCTGTATATGTCCTCTATTAACCGCATGAACTAAATAAAAATCAAAATAATCAACACCAGTTTTTTCTAATTGTTCATGGAATAGTCTTGATACATCTTCAACACTCTTTACTTCCCATATAGGCAGTTTATCAGCAAGATAAAACTTTTCTCTGTCATAATCTTTGATAATGTCCCTAACAATTAATTCACTCTTACCACCATGATATGGGTATGCTGTATCAATATAGTTAACGCCCTTAGATACGGCGTAATCAATCATTTTTTTTGCTTCTTGGACATCAACTTCGCCATCTTTCATTGGGAATCTCATACATCCAAATCCTAATAATGATACCTCTTTTTCAACTTTGCTCACTAGTATCTTTCGTTTTTCCATTATTCATTCTCCTTAAAATATTTCTTCTTGATTTCAGGTTTTACAATTACTTCAATCAACTGTTTTTGGACATCGACTGTTAGGCTTCCACGGATTGCTTCTTCACCATCCATATTCCATTTGTGATTGTGATTAGATATAACATTTAGGTGTGTTGTTCTAAATTTTTTTACTCCTGGAATTACTTTAGGAGTAATAACAAAAGATATAAAATACAAAATGTTATTAAAAAACGGAATATATTTGTATAAAACAACATCAACTTTACCATCATCTAATTGCGGTTTCTCAATAATATTAAATCCTGCGACTCTTTTTGAGTTCACAATCATAATCAATGAGTAATAACCATCGTGAGTGCCATTATCGTGCTCAATTTTTGTTTTTATCATAGGAATAGTAAAGAACTCTTTAACCCCTGTAATTAGATAAGCAAGGTATCCTAATCGTTTTTTTAATTTCGAATCTGTGATATAAGAAATATCAACATAAGTTCCTATGGCTGCAACATAAATGAAGTATCCTATATTGCTTTTTACAACATCCATCTTTACTGTTACACCGTTTAAAATGATATCCAGTGCTTTATCAATATTTTTTGGAATTCGTAGTGTGTTTGCTAAATCACACGCTGTTCCAGAAGGGATATACCCAATTTTTGGCTTATTTGGCATTTCGGCAATACCATTAATGCACTCATGAAATGTTCCATCACCACCAGAGATTATCATTAAGTCATATTGCTTATGACAAGCATCTCTTGCGATAGAAATTGCATGTTTGGTATGCTTTGTTGGCTCAACATCAACCTCAAATCCTTCTTGTTGCATTCGAGAAACAACATAATCTATTTTATGTTGGAAATCTTTTTTCCCGCAGACGGGATTATAGATTAATATACATTTTTTCATAATTATCACCTATTCTTACTTGTTAATTATAACATAATACTTTCTCTCGTGATATGTAAATTAAAAAGTATGCTCACGATTCATTTGCATACTTTTATATATTAATTTATTAACGACTGTGCCGCAGTGATAATTGCCGTATTGTAAACATCTTCACTGTCACATCCACGAGACAAATCATTAACAGGGCTATTTAATCCTGCCAAGATTGGTCCCATTGCTTCAAACCCACCAAGTCTCTCTGCAATCTTATATCCAATATTTCCACTATTCAAATCAGGGAATATAAAAGTATTTGCTTGCCCAGCAACAGTGCTTTGTGGATATTTCTTTGATGCTACTTTTGGCACAAAAGCTGCATCAAACTGCATTTCTCCGTCAATATCATACCCACTATTAGCAGCTCTTGCGATTGTGGCTGCTTTCACAACTTTTTCAGTTTCTTCTGTATCTGCGCTGCCATTAGTACTAAAAGAAAGTAAAGCCACTTTTGGGTTAATTCCAAACATTTCTGCCGCTTTTGCAGATTCAATTGCAAATTCTGCTAAGTTTTCCGCTGTTGGATTTGGATTAATTGCGCAATCTCCAAAAATAAATTTTTCTTCACCACGTACCATTAAGAAGTAGCCGAATGTCTTAGAAACTCCAGGTTTTGTCTTAATAATTTGTAATGCCGGTCTTACAGTATCTCCTGTTGAGTGAATTGCTCCACTAACTAATCCATCTGCTTTTCCCATGTAAACAAGCATTGTCCCAAAGTAATTTTCATCTAGTAACATTGTTTTAGCTTGTTCAAGCGTGTTTTTACCTTTTCGTCTTTCAACAAATGATTCAATCATATCATCAAAAATATCATTGTTATTTGGATCTATAAATTTAATGTTAGAAACATCAAATTTTGATGAGATATTATGTGGGTTACCAATTAATATTGGGGTAATTAATCCTTCTTGCTGTAATCGAATAACCGCTTCAATAATACGTTCATCACTTGACTCTGGAAAGACTATTTTTAGCCCTTTTCCATTAATTTTTGCTTTTAGCTCATTTATAATGCTAGCCATTATATCACTCCTAACCGTTATATATTTTACATCTTTTTTTTCATTTTTCAATTATTTTCATATTGTTATTTGAAATATTAAAAATATGATACAATAGTTTTAGGTGATTTTATGAAAAAATTAGATACAATCTTGTTTGATTTAGATGGCACATTGATTAACACAAATGATATTATTATCAATAGTTTTAAATCAACATTTGTGCGCCACTTTCCTAAATTAACCCTATCAACAGAAAAAATAACCACCTTTATCGGGCCAACCTTACAAGAAACATTTCAAGAATATACCAGAGATCCATTTCTCATTGATGATATGATCAAATCATATCGTGAATTTTATGTTGAATATGAAATTGGTAATTTTGAAATTTATCCTGGTGTTCTCGATACTGTCAAAAAACTGAAAGAACTAGGGTATAATCTTGGAGTTGTGACTTCAAAATTCAAAGAAGCAGCTTGGCCTTGTTTTACTCATTATAGCCTTGAAAATATCTTTGATGTGTTTGTTGCATTAGATGATGTAACCTATCCAAAACCACACAGAGAACCAATTGATATTGCATTATCTCGTTTAGAAAACGTGAAAGGGGCAATTATGATTGGTGATAACCAAGGAGACATTTTATCTGGAAAAAACGCAGGAATTTATAGTGCTGGTGTAGCTTGGAGTTTTAAAGGTTCTATGCATTTAATGGCAGTAAATCCAGACTTTATGTTGTCTGACATGAACGATATATTTAGAGTAATTAAATTCATTGAGGAGGAAGAATAATGGATTGCATTTTTTGTAAGATTATTGATGGTGAAATTCCATCATACAAGATATATGAAGATGAACATATTTTAGCATTTTTAGATATTACCCAAGGAACAAAAGGACATACTCTTATTATTCCCAAAAAACATATAAAAAACTTGTATGAACTCGACGAGGAAACTGCAACTCATCTATTTAAAGTTGTACCCAGAATCGCAAATGCTTTAAAGACTGCGTTTAATCCAATCGGATTAAATATGATTAACAATAATGATAAACCGTTACAAAGTGTGTTTCATTTCCATATTCATTTAATCCCAAGATATGAGGATGATGGTGTTAAAATTCATACTACTAATAACTTTGGACTGTTTACACAGGAACACTTTGAATCCTTAGTGAAGGAAATTAAAAACGCATTATAAAGGCTTATTTAAGCCTTTTTTTATACAAAAAAGACGGATTTCTCCGTCTTATTTCATAAATAACTCTGTAAATGATTTTACCATAACTCCTGTTGCTCCTTCTTCATCCGTTGCTGTTCCAGCAATATCCAAATGAATCCAAGCAGTATCTTTTTCAATAAACTCTTCAATGAAAGCAGCGGCGATACTTGCGCCAGCTAATCGTCCACCTTTATTTGAAATGTCTGCAACTTTGCTTTTTAGCTCTTTGTGGAAGTCTTTATTTACAGGCATTTGCCATAATTGTTCATTTGTATTGCTCGCAGCTGCAACAAATTCTTGATAGAATTCATTGTTATTTGTGAATGCTCCAGTTAAAGTCTTTCCTAAAGCAGCAACCATTGCCCCTGTTAAAGTGGCAACATCAATAACTCTTTTTGCTCCTTCTTTTTGAGCGAACCAAACAGCGTCTGCTAATGTTAAACGTCCTTCAGCATCAGTACTTACTATCTCAATTGTTTTCCCTGATGCAGCAGTAATAACATCATCTGGGACAATTGCTCCATCTCCAATGCGATTATCCGTTGCAGCAACAATTGCCATAACATTTGCTTTTGCTTCAAGTCTAGCCAATGCTTCAATGGCACTAATAACCGCTGCACTTCCAGCCATATCAACTTTCATTCCAGGCATTGATTGTGGCGTTTTAAGACTATATCCTCCCGTATCATACATAACACCTTTTCCAACAAGTGCGGTTGGATTGTCAAACGTTTCTAGTCCTTGATATCTCATATAGATTAATTTAGGTTCGTCACTTGATCCTTGATTAACGCCAAGGAATGAGCCCATATTCATTTCTTCAATTTGTTTTTTATTATAAATTTTAACTTCTACACCATCATATTTTTCTAATGTTACTGCATATTCTGCTAAATCAGTAGCGTTCATAAAATTATACGGAGTATTAACTAAATCCCGTGCATGGTTGATTGCTTCACCAAAAACAAATCCTTTTTTCACAACTTCATAAATTTTTGTTTCTCCGTAGTAGTAGAAGTCCTTATCCTTTATTTCTGGTTTTGACTTATGGTTTGTAAATTGATAGTTTAAAGTCAGAATTTTTTCTGATAATTCTTGCATAATTTTTAGATAATCATCATTTTGAAATGTATCTACTAATATAACAACCTTATCTTTTAGTTTAGAGATTTTTTTGTATATTTTTTCGCGTTTACATTTATGCCCAAGTTGCTCATAATTAATAATATGAACTCTTTTTGCTTTTAATTTACCCAGTGAATATACTGTTGTTAAGGGTTCATCACTGATTTCAAATAGGTTTTCCTCAAATAAGTTGTTAATTTCAACTGACAAAGGATGATTTGGATTACTTGCAAAAACGATATCTTTCTCTTCTTCTAATAAATTGAATATGGCTTGCTCTTTAATGTCTGTCATAACTTCCTCCTATTTAATAATATTAGTTTTCATGTAAGGTATTAAAACATCCGGTATTTTAATTGTACCATCTTTTTGCTGATAATTTTCTAAAATCGCAACGACTGTTCTTCCTACAGCTAACCCAGATCCGTTTAATGTGTGGACAAATTCAAGTTTACTGTCTTTGGTACGTTTAAATTTGATGTTTGCGCGTCTTGCTTGAAAATCTTCTGCGTTAGAAATGCTTCCAATTTCTCGATAAGTATTAAATGCTGGCAACCATACTTCAATATCATATGTTTTTTTCATACTGAATCCTAAATCTCCAGTGCATAAAACAACAACACGATAAGGAAGTTTTAATAAATCTAATACCCGACAGCTATCCTGTAACATTTTATCTAACTCAATATAGCTGTTTTCTGGTTTTGTAAATTTGATTAGTTCAACTTTATTGAATTGATGCTGACGAATAATACCACGAGTATCTCTTCCTGCGCTTCCAGCTTCTTGACGAAAAGCCGTTGTAAAAGCAGTGTATTTGATAGGAAGTAAGTCTACATCAATTGTCTCGTTACGATGAAGATTTATTGTTGGGACTTCCGCAGTTGGATTTAAGTATAAATCGCGATCATCAACCACTTTAAAGGCATCCTCTTTAAATTTTGGAAACTGCCCTGTTGCAAGCATTGAATCACCATTTACAATATATGGGGGAATAATCTCAGTATACCCGTGTTCTATTGCGTGTAAATCGCTCATAAAATTTATTAAAGAACGTTCTAATCTAGCTCCCAATCCTTTGTATACAGTGAAGCGACTTCCGGTAATTTTCGCAGCACGATCAAAATCAAGAATGTCAAGATTAGTAGCTAAATCCCAGTGAGGCAATGGCTCAAAATCAAACGTTGGAATTGTTCCAACTTTTTTTATCTCTAAATTGTCTGAATCATCAAATCCTATTGGAATATCGATATTTGGAATATTTGGTGTTTCAAGTAACATATTACGAATTTCATCTTCTAAGACCATCAATTCTTTTTCAAGTTCGTTAATGTTTTCTCCAATAGAATTGACTTGTGATAAAATCTCAGAAACATCTTTTTTCTCTCTTTTATATTGCCCAATCAGTTTTGATACTTCATTTCTTTGCGCTTTCACTTGCTCAACAGTTATTAAAATTTCTCGTCTTCGTTCATCTTTTTTAATAACATCGTTCAAATATGAAAAATCGCCACCTCGACGGCTTAATAATTCAATTACTTCTTTTGTGTTGTCTCTTAATAATTTAATATCTATCATTATTTATAACCTCCTTTTAAATAAAAAAGTCGCCCTTACAATAAGGGCGACATAATATCCGCGGTACCACCTTAGTTAGAGTTTCCTCTATCTCAAAGCCTTTAACGTAGCCATACGAGGGGGATTAACCCTACTCTGAGGTAGATTTCACATCCTATCTTTGTTAGTTCTCACCACCACTAACTCTCTATAAAAGATAATTGATGTTACTTTGTCTCTTCACTGTATTGTTGCTTTGATAATACCAAATTCACCAATCAATGTCAATTATATAAACGATTAAACATCAATCCATATCTAACTGAAATTATTCTCAACTAATGTCTTTGTCATCTTCATCTACTAAATTGCTTTCTAATTCTTCCGATATGTCATCAAAGACAGAAGTAGAAGTCTCTTTATCAGAAAGAACATCGTTAGTAACACCTTCGTTAAGAACTTCAATATCGCTATCTTCTAATTCAAAATCCTCTTCAGTTTTTGGTACAACAGCAATTGTTGCAACCAATTGTCCTTCATTTAATTTAATCAAACGAACACCTTGTGTTGCTCTTTTTGATGTTGCTATTTGTTCGATAGGAAGACGAATAATCATTCCTTTTGTTGTAGTAATAATTAAATCCTCATCTCCAACAACACTTCGTAGTTTAGCTAAACGACCATTTTTCTCAGTAATTTGAAGCGTTTTAACACCTTTTCCACCACGATTTTGTTGACGATATTCATCAATGTTAGTCCGTTTTCCATATCCTTTTTCAGTTACAATCAATATTTCGTTAATATCTTCTGTAACAACTGTAAATCCGACAACTTCTTCATTTCCAGTTAATAAGATACCACGAACTCCTGATGCAACACGCCCCATTGAACGAGCAGTTTCCTCGTGGAATCGGATTGCTTTCCCGTTTGATGCGCCAATAATAACATCTCTATTTCCATCTGTTAAGCGAACAGCTAGCAATTCATCATCTTCACGAAGATTAATTGCTTTGATTCCTGAAACGCGTATGTTTTGGAAGTCCGATACAGGTGTACGTTTCACAATTCCTTGTTTTGTAACAAAGAATAAGAATTCTTCACGATCAAAATCTTCTATTTTAGCCACTGCAGCTAATGTTTCATCATCATCTAGATTCAACAAATTAACGATTGGTAATCCTTTTGATGTGCGACCAAAGTTTGGAATTTTGTAACCTTTCATTTTGTAAATACGTCCTTTAGAGGTAAAGAACAAGATATAGTCATGAGTAGAAGTGTTAATAATATGCTCAACAACATCATCATCATGAGTTTTAATACCCGTCATTCCTTTACCACCACGGTTTTGCGTTTTATAATTTTCTGTGTTCATGCGTTTGCAATATCCACTTGAAGTAATGGTAATGATAACATCTTCCACAGGAATTAAATCTTCATCTTCGATATCTAAATCTGAAGCTAAACTAATTTCACTTCGGCGCTCATCACCAAAACGATCACGAATATCTTCTAATTGAGCAATGATTATTTCTAGTTTTCTCTCTTCTGAAGCCAAAATAGCCTCTAGTTCCTCGATTGTTTTGATCAACTCATTTAGCTCAGTCTCTAGTCTTTCGCGTTCTAATCCGCTTAAACGTCGCAATCTCATTTCTAAAATTGCTTTCGCTTGTTCACTAGAAAGTGCAAACTTATTGATTAATTGTAATTCAGCGTCATCATATGCATTACGAATTGTCGCAATCACTTCATCGATATTATCAAGAGCTTTTAACAATCCTTCAAGAATATGTGCACGAGTTTTGGCTTTCTCTAAATCAAATGCGGTTCGTCTTGTTAACACTTCGATTTGATGATTAACGTAATGAACTAATGTATCTTTTAAAGGTAACACTTGTGGTTGATTGTCAACTAACGCAAGCATATTGATCCCAAATGTTGTTTGTAATGGCGTGAATTTATATAAATTATTCAAAGTTACTTCTGCGTTTACATCACGACGTAGTTCAATGACAACGCGAATTCCATTACGATTTGATTCATCACGAAGGTCTGTAATTCCATCAATTCGTTTTTCTTTTGCCAATTCAGCAATTTTCTCAATAAGGCGTGATTTGTTTACTTGATAAGGAATTTCAGTCACAATAATAGATTGTTTTCCTGATTTGTTCTCAACGATTTCTGTCGTTGCTCGAACTTTAATTGCACCATTTCCAGTTTCATATGCTTGTCGAAGGTTTGTCATTCCCATAATTGTTCCCCCTGTAGGGAAATCTGGACCTTTGATATATTGCATTAATTCATCACCTGTGATGTCATTATTGTTAATATAAGCTAATATTCCATTGACAACTTCTGTTAAGTTATGTGGTGGAATGTTTGTCGCCATCCCAACCGCTATCCCTGTTGCTCCATTCACAAGCAAGTTCGGGAATTTTGCTGGTAAAACACTTGGTTCTTGTTCACTACCATCATAATTGGCAACAAAATCAATTGTATCTTTTTTGATATCCGCAAGCATTTCACTTGTGATTTTCATCATTTTTGCTTCGGTATAACGCATTGCAGCTGCGCCATCTCCATCGATGCTACCAAAGTTACCATGGCCATTTACAAGAGGATAACGGTAACTAAACTCTTGGGCCATACGAACCATCGCATCATAAATTGCAGTGTCACCATGAGGATGATATTTCCCCATAACGTCTCCGACAATTCTTGCACTCTTTTTAAATGATTTATCTGGTGTAACACCTAATTCATCCATCCCAAATAAAATACGACGATGAACCGGTTTGAGCCCATCACGGACATCTGGTAAAGCTCTTGCTACAATAACACTCATTGCATAAGACAAAAACGATGTTTTCATTTCTGTCGATATGTTTATCTCTTTTGTTTTGTCAAATTCTACTATTTCAATCGGATCCATGTCAATCATCTCCTATACATCCAAGTTTTGTACATATATTGCATTTGTTTGAATAAAATCACGGCGAGGAGCAACATCATCGCCCATCAGCATACTGAATACTTCATTGGCTTCAATTGCGTCATCTAACGTAACTTGAAGAAGTGTTCTTGTTGCTGGATCCATAGTTGTATCCCATAGCTGTTCCGCATTCATTTCACCAAGACCTTTGTAGCGTTGAATGGTTGAACGTGGTCCAAATTCCTGAAGTAATACTTCTAATTGTTGTTCTGTATATGCATATTCAATTCGTCTACCTTGTTGAATTTTGAATAATGGTGGTTGTGCTATATAGATGAATCCACTTTCAATTAGTGGCTTCATATGGCGGAATAAGAAGGTCAGAAGCAATGTACGGATATGTGCCCCATCGACGTCCGCATCGGTCATAATAATGATTTTATGATAACGATTTGTTGTTAAACTAAATTCATCTCCGATTCCTGTACCAAACGCTTGAATCATTGATAATATTTCTTTGTTTCCTAATATTTTATCTAATCGCGCTTTTTCAACATTAAGTACTTTTCCACGAAGTGGCAAAATTGCTTGGAACTCACTATCTCTACCTTGTTTTGCAGATCCACCAGCACTGTCCCCTTCGACGATGTATATTTCAGACTTTACTGGATCTTTACTACGACAGTCTGCAAGTTTTGATGCAAACCCCAATCCATCAAGTGGTGATTTGCGTCGTGTTGCTTCACGCGCTTTTTTTGCTGCTAAACGAGCTCTTGAAGCCATTAATGCTTTTTCAATAATTATTTTGGCATCATTTGGATTTTCAAGTAAGAAACGATCTAACCCATCTCCTAATATTTGTGCAACAATTTTACGTACTTCACTTGATCCTAATTTTGATTTTGTTTGCCCCTCAAATTGTGGATCAGGATGTTTTACACTGATAATACATGTAAGTCCTTCACGAGTGTCTTCTCCAACTAGTGCTTCGTCTTTTTTAAAGATGTTAGTATTTTTACCATAGTTATTTAAAACACGTGTCAGCGTCATTCTGAAGCCTTCCTCATGTGTTCCACCTTCGATGTTGTTGATGTTGTTGGTAAAAGAGAAGATGTTTTGTGAGTAGTTAGTACTATATTGCATTGCAATCTCGATAACGATGTTATCAATTTCACCCTCACAAAAAATAACATTTTGATGTAATACTTCCGCAGAACGGTTCAAATATTGAACATACTCCATAATCCCACCTTCATACATGTATGTATTTAAGACAGGTTCTTTCGCTCGTAAATCATTAATTTCAATTGTAACACCACGATTTAAGAATGCTAACTGCTGAATTCTATTACGCAGCGTTTCATAATCATATTCTGTTGTTTCTTTAAAGATAAGTGCATCTGCTTTGAATGTTATAATGGTTCCTGACTCTGTAGTAGGACCATGTTTGATTAGTTTTGTAGCAGTAAACCCATATTCATAACGTTGTGTATATTTAAAACCATCTTTATGGATTTCAATTTCCATCCATTCCGATAGTGCATTTACAACGCTTGCTCCAACTCCATGAAGTCCACCAGACACTTTATATGATGCATTATCGAATTTACCACCAGCATGTAATGTTGTTAGTATTGTCTCAACAGCTGGTAATCCCGTTTTCGGGTGAATATCGACAGGAATCCCACGTCCATCATCAGTTACACGAACGATATTTTCAGGTAATATTTCAACAACTATTTTTGTCGCAATTCCTGCAAGTGCTTCATCAATTGAATTATCTACAATTTCCCAAACCAAATGATGTAATCCTCTAGGTCCTGTTGTCCCAATGTACATCCCTGGTCTTTTTTTAACCGCTTCTAATCCTTCAAGTATTTGAATATTACTTGAATCATATGTCTTTTCCATATTCGTCACTCTCCTCTATATGTCCATTCTTTACATTAAATAACTTATACTGTTCTATGTTTTCAACATGAATATCACTTAAATCTGTCGTTGTGATAAATGTTTGTGTTTTTCCTTTGATATAATTTAATAAATTATTTTGTCTCGGGATATCTAATTCACTAAATACGTCATCCAATAATAAGATTGGGTAGTCTCTTCGATGTTCATATATAAAATCAATTAGTGCAAGTTTAGTAGCTAGTAC
>JBFFLJ010000016.1:0-34463 GCA_041554935.1 Candidatus Izemoplasma sp. | reverse complement strand
TTGAACCTGGAGAACAAATTGAATTATTATATGATAAAGAAAAAGTGATGGCGAAAAAATAGACATTACTTTTTTTGTATACCCATAGACAACTGTGGGTATATTTTAATATTTATTACATCCTATGGTAGAATATTTGTATGATAAAGCATTCCATAGATAAGTAAATAGATTAAAATACTTCGTTTTGTCAAAACAGCACAACTCAAATCAAATAAACGTCCTTTTAATTATGTTAGGATAATGTTGGAGGTGACACATGACAACAAAAGTAAGCGTTCAAAACGCAATTAATTGGATTGATGGAAAATTGGATGATGAAATCACACTGAAAGCGATTAGTAAACAAATTGGATACAGTGAGTATCACACCAGTCGCAAGTTCAAAGAATATACTGGGAGTACACTTCGTAATTATATTATGTTGAGAAGGCTCAGTATGTCAGCAAAAGAACTAAGAGACTATGACGTAAAAATTATTGATTTGGCTTTCAAATATGGGTTTAACTCACAAGAAGCATATACCAAATCGTTTGCCAATGCCTTTGGGATTACACCAGGAGCATATCAAAAAACCAAAACACCAATCCCCCTTATTTTAAAAAAGGATGTGTTATTTCCAGAAAACCTAGCGAAAGAAGGGAGTATTATTATGGTTAAAGATGAAGAAATCAAAGTGCGATTAGAAGAAATACCTGAACACAAACTTATCTATTTAGAACGAGACGGAGTGTTTAATTACATCGATTTTTGGGATAAAGTAGATCAAGAAGAAGGAATGGATTGCGATTATCTACATGGACTACTTGCAAGTATTCCAGGAATCTACCAAGAAGGCTTCGGGGCTTTTACGGAAAATGGTTATATTTTTGGAAAAGATGCACCACTTGATTATTTTATTGATCCATCACTTGGATTTAAGGAAATCATTATTCCAAAAACAAATTATTTAGTTTTTGAACATCCAGGATTTACCGAAGCTGAATTTGGAGAAGCATTAAAACAAGTTCGCAGAGTTGCTTTAGAGAAATTTGACTATCAGCTACATCAATATCAAGTTGACACTTCATTTGTCAAAGCGTATGAACATAGTGGCATGGAGATATGTTATTATCTAATTCGTATCCCATTGAAAAGTGAATAGGAAGAAATAATGATTAGTTTGATTATTATTTTGTTGTCTGGCTTGATATCAAAAGTAGTAATCAAACTTATATTACATCAAAATAATGCTTAGCGTATTATGAGGGAGAAATATATGAAGAAAAAACGTGTTCCAAAACAAATCATTCGCTTTACATTATTCTCAATTTCTGCAGGAATCATTCAAGCCGTTGTTTTCACATTGTTGTTTGAAATCTTTGGGTTCCAATACTGGATTTCGTATGTCATTGGGTTAATGGCGCTAGTTCTTTGGAATACCGTTTTTAATCGGAAATATACATTTCAATCAACAGTGAAATATAAAACAGCCGTATTCAAATTGATGATATTCTATTTGTTTTTCACGCCGCTTTCAACTTGGGGTGGAGATACATTAATCAAATTACATTGTAATGCATATATCGTATTGGTTGCAACGATGGTAATCAATCTGATCTTAGCTTTCTTTTACAATAAGTATTATATTTATCGAATAAAAGAACCAATAACATAAATTGTTATTGGTTCTTTTAATTGTGGTATAATTTAGGAGTGAAATACTGTGTGGTAAAATGATGAATCTCGAAAGGGAGATACTAATGAAAAAGATATTAATGATAATTTTGATTGTTATTACGACACTAATTATATTATTTTTAGGAGTTAATTATGTCTTGAAACACAATATGATTTAATGGAATAAAGATGAATTTATGTTGTCAAATACCATCAGCATGGATACCCCTAAATACAATGATACAGGTGGTTCGTGGTGGGGGCATAACCAACAAAAACTTGCGAATATTGAAGACGTTGTCTTTTATGTCGATTATGATAATTCAAATTTAGATTTTGGAAACTCTTCTGTGGACAATCCTTTTGTTTGTAATTTTATGTATCTTGTTGAAAATGTAAAAACAGAGTTTGACGAACAACCATGTAATTCACCTGGAAATATTCTGGCAGATGCCATTCATAATAAAGTGTATTATATTATTGTTGAACCAACTGGCCCTGCTGCAACAGGCGGATTTGGTTGGACTGGAGAATCTACAACTGTAATGTATGAATACGATTTTAGTCCGAGTAACAATAATTTAGATTTTGTTGAAAAACACATTGTCACACCGTCAATAAGCGATGGGAAGATTCGTCAAGGAACAACAATTGATGATTTTGGGAATATCGCAATTGCCTATGGCTCATATTCCTACAACATAGAACTATATCTATATAACTTTGAAACTCAAATATGGAGTCATGAACAAGTATTATCTAATAACGATAATGATACCTTAATGTATTGTCATGTTGTCATGAAAGACTTGGATCATGTTTATATCCTCGCCCATCAAGACACCGCCAGAGAGGGGGATGTTTATTATCAGTATGTTAAATTCTTTGCGTTTGAAGATGATGCTTGGACATCAAAAATGATTGTTGATTATCGAACTCATGAACTCGCTGAAGAATCAAGCACACTAGTATTAAACAGCGACTTGTATTTAGATGGAGACAACATTCATATTTTAGCGAATGCAACGGAATTTATGGAAGTCACTTATTATGTTTATGATGGTGAAAATTACTCCCTCATTGAAGCAAAGGGATTGCCAAAAAGTGTTGATAACATCAAACTGGAATCATTTGATTCAGTACTTTATTTTATTACGTATAGTGATGATTTCCAACCAACAATGAAAATGATTAATGTTGAAACAGGAGAAACAGTGTATAGTGTTACAGGAGTATCTCGCAATAGGTATATCTATCCTTTAAAAATAACAGAAGAACAATTTCTATTATTAATTTATCCTGATCAAAATGAACTAGGAAATCTTTATACAATTGATAAAAAATAATATGTTTTAGAAAGATTAATTTACAAAGCGATAAAAAAAACATAGATTCAATCGAATCTATGTTTTTAAATTTATGGTTTCCAATATCTGTAAAAAGGTATTTACGATTTCTGGATCAAATTGCGTCCCAGCATTAGTTCGTAATTCTTCTAGTGCCTTTTCTGCGGGTAGTGCTTTACGGTAGCAACGATCATTTGTCATCGCATCATAGGCATCTACAACAGATATGATTCTCGATAACAGAGGAATTTCAGTTTCTTTCAGTCCTTTTGGATAACCTTTTCCATCCCATCTTTCGTGATGAGTCATAATGTTGTATGCAACGTTTTCTAACTGTTGGATTCCACTTGCAATTCGATACCCAATGACAGGATGTTGTTTCATTCGGTTCATTTCAATTTCTGTCAATCGGGAGGGTTTAAATAAAATCGCATCAGGAACTCCTACTTTTCCAATATCGTGGAGTTGTCCTAGTAATTTTAAATCGGAATTCTGAGCATAGGAAAGACCTAGTTGTTTACCGATTTCAGTAGCAAAGATTCCAAGTCTATTGGCATGCTCTTCGGTTTCATCTGATCTTTCAAACAGGGTTGCTTTTAATGAAGAAACAATTGAACTTTGTGAACTATCTACTTCGACAAGTTTATTTTTTAACATCCCATCAAAAGCAATTGCATAAATTTCCTTGATTTTTGAATTAGAGGTAGAAGCTACACTATATCCAAGGGAAATAGTGAAGACTGGTTCGATTTGTGTTTGTTCTAAAATAGTCTTTTTAAGTTCTTTTACAGTGTTATCAATTGTACTGACATCGTAATCATGGAGGATAACAACAAACTCATCACTACCTAAACGATAGATATTACCATAATCATCGAAATTATCTCTTAAAAGATCTGCTATAAATCGTAATACTTCATCTCCGACCTCGTAAGAATAAATCTCATTGATGACTTTTAGACCATTGATATCAATTACAATAACACAAATATTTTCATTATTTTGATCCGTTTCTGCAATATGTAATAAATATGCTTCACGATTATACAATCCTGTTTTAATGTCATGAGAGGACAAATTTTCAATATTATTGTTCGCTGCAATAATCATATCTGCTTCATGTTTTACTAAAACAAATATGATAATGGTCGAAAGAAAAATAAATAAAGTTCCCTTAATGACACTAATGTATACAAACTCTCCAATGTCAGAACCAATGAGTAGTAAAAGTGTATCAGAAGCAAATATCCATATAGCGCTAAAAATAAGATATATAAGCGATATCTTGAGAGCTGATCTTGAATTGATATCCATAATTATTCCTCCATCTGAAAGTCTATTTTGAAGATAGTTACATATTAATTCATCGATAGTTTTAAAAAAATAAAAGGGAGTATATCTTTTACTCCCAATTTAAAACTTTGTTTTGAATATATTATAACATTCATTACTTGTTTTTAGTATATAAATACATATAGAATGAAAAAATGTCACATAGATCTTTCATTTTTTAAGCACTGTAAATATGATAAAATAAACAAAAATTGTAATGAATGACACTTTTAAAGACTGTGCCAGTCAGAACACTATTCTATTATATTAATAAGATAAGGTAGAGGAAGAGACGCGTCGCAAAGCGTTTGTTGCATGTCTCATAAAAATAGCGAACAATTTGTTCGCTATTTTTATGGAGTCATTTATGCAATTTTTCCATCTTGGACATGAAGGATTCTGTTTCCATATTCAGCTGATTTCTCATTATGAGTTACTTGAATGATGATAGTATTTAGTGTTTGATTAATATCTCTGAATAGCTCCATAATTTCAGTTCCTGATTTTGAATCGAGGTTTCCAATTGGTTCATCTGCAAGGATGATTTTTGGAGAATTAATTAACGCTCTTGCGATGGATACTCGTTGTTGCTGCCCACCACTTAATTCGCGAGGATAAGAATTTCTTTTATCTGTTAAACCTACTTTTTCTAACAACATTTCTAATTGTGTGATATATTGTTTCTTTTTCCCACCATTAAGTAACACAGGTAATAGAATGTTCTCTTCAACAGTTAAATGCTGAACTAAGTTATAAAATTGGAAGACGAAGCCAATACTATGTTGTCTAATTTTACTTTGTTCCCTATCATTCATGATGTTAAAGTGTTGATCGTTGATGTAGATGTTTCCTTCTGATGGGGTTTCTAATCCACCAATTAAATATAATAATGTGCTTTTTCCACTTCCTGATGGACCCATGATTGAAACGAATTCACCAGCTTTGATTTCTAAATCTATTCCTTTTAAGACATCTGTTGGGATGTGGTTTGAGTTGTATGATTTATGTAAGTTATTTACTTTAATTATTGTTTCCATATTATGACCTCTATTCATATTTTATTCCTTTAACAATATTTTGTTTTGCTAATTTAATAGCAGGTGATATTGAAGCGATGAGACTTAGTACAATACTTGATCCAAATACAAAAGCCATTTCTTTAAAACTGTATGTAAATACTTCAGAAGTAATATTCAGCGACTCTAGTACCAAACTGAGATAGGTGAAGTAGATTACTCCGAATATTACACTAAGAATTCCACCAATTAATCCCACTCCAAGAGCTTCAACAAGGAACAATTTGATTGTTGATATCGTACTTAATCCTAAACTTCGTAAGTTTGCAACTAATTGTTTTCTACTAATAAAACTTACAAGGAAGTTATTGATGATTCCAATGGAACCAATAAACATTGCAATCAAACTTACACCTCTCATCAGTGAGAAAATCATTTGGTTTCCATCTTGGTTTGTTTGAAGCATTTGTTGCAATGATTCAATTGGTAAAACACCATAAGGGTATAATTCTTTAATTGCATTTTTTGTTGTAGCTATATCCCCGGATGTATGAATAAAGACTTCTTGATAACCTTCGATTTCAAAATTTTCATCGAAAATGTTATCAGCTATAAATGTTATGTTTCCGTTATATAAGACATTTGATACAGTGCCGATTACTTTAAACGGAACAATTCCACTATCTGTTGATATTCCAATATAGTCACCAACAGGAATATCGTATTTTTTACTAATAAAGTTTGTGAGAATTACGTTGTTACCTTCATCAAGAGAATCCATTGTTTCTTGACTTAGATAGTCTCCAAATGTATCCCAACCAAATTCATCATATGTGTTGACATTAACACCTTTGAGATACATCAGCTCGAACCCTTTATCCGTTTGGACATTGGTTAATTGTTTGACTGCCAAAACAGTATCGATATCATCTATATTTTCGATTTGAACAAGCATATCATCATCGATTGTCGTATTGTCAATAATCAAATCAAACTGTGCAGTCGCATATGCATCAACAACAACACTAGCAACGCTACCACTAAAATTATTGATGACGAATATTACTCCAAGACCAACTGTGAGCAAAACGATATTGTTTAATAACGTTTTATCAAAGCGGATGTTCTTCATTGCTACAACAGCGTTATTTCCAAAGATTAGATATAGGATTTTTTCCAAAATGGGTGATAAGATTATAAGCAGAAGGGGAATAATGAAGATAAACCCAATTGAAACGAACAAGACACTTGTAAGACTTGTTAATACATCTATCTCATGTGTTGAAACGACTTGAAGTAAGATACTGATAATGATTAGAACTAATCCGATAATGGCTTTTGGTATAGATAATTTTGAATTGTTCTTAATCTCAGAAAACATCACTTCTTTGATACTGTATTTTGTTGTTTTTATAATAGGAATGATCGAACTTAACACCGTTAACAAGATTGCGAGGATTACTGTGAACAATCCATACAATGGATTGAAATATGCAACTTCAATTGATGTGAAATCGGTGCTACTAAACAAGACATTAAACATGATTTGTAGGAATCCGATACCCATAAAAATACCAAAGATTCCACCAATAAGTCCGTACAATACGCTTTCTAACAATAATGAAGTTGTTGTTTTTCTTTTGCTAGCACCAATACTTCTTATTGTTCCAATGAATGCCAATCGTTCAATCACAATTATCTTATATGTTGAAAAGATGATAAATGCACTAACAAGGACCACACTCGCAACAGTAAGCATCAATGGTACTGTAAGACTTTGAACGTTCTCAATCAAGACTTCTTGATTGTAGATATCCAAAACTGTAAGTTCAGGATATGCCGTTTCAATTGCTGACACGGTATTACTATTATCGGTCTTAATTAAGTATAAATTAAAATTCGTAACTTCAAGAGCATCTGTGATAAAATCTTTCGTAACAACAATATCTATTTGATTACTTGTATAATCAAGATAAGAATCCCCCTCAGCAACAATACCATATACAACAAGGTCATAATCGTTCCCCAATATCGATAACGTTATGGAATCCCCAATGGTAATGTTATGAGTTGTACTGTTTTCTTCACCGATTAAAATCTTATTACCAGTAAATAAGGAATTATCTTTTTGTAAGAAAGTAATATCATAAACTGTCTCAAATTCTTCTAAATTGAATGACTGCATATTTACAGTGTAATTAGAATCTAATGTTGTGTAACCTACAAAATTATTTGTTCCAATGACATAATCAACATCATCAATAACAATGTCATCATCAATGATACTAAAATCATCCTTATGCATAACAATATTTGTTTCACCATATTCTTTTGTAAAAGAATTTGTAAATATATCTCTTGTTAATAAAGATATATTCAATGAAGCATAAACCAAACCTGCACTAAGTACAATTGAAATCAGAAGCATAAAACTTCGACCTTTTTTACTTAGTAAATTTTTTACTGTAACCTTTAAAATACTGTTCATTAATTTCTCCTTTGTAACGCACTACTATACCTTGTATGCTTTTATACCCCGTATAGTATCATACAATATATAGTAGCACAAGAAAAAAATACAAAAAGTTGAAAATATATTTTAAATAAAATGAAAAACGTCGTAATAAAGACGTTTAAAGAATAACAATATTTTTTGAAAAGAGGAGAAGATAACAAAAAACACCTCGATAGTAAAAACTATAGAAGTGTTTTTTTGTTATCAATTAAGTATTTATGAAGTTTTTTTGTTTTTTTCAGCAAACGATCCTACAAAAGACAATAAAGAACCAAGGGCAATTGCGAACGCAAAGTATTGTACAAAATTATCAGCTGCACGTAATTGCAAACCTAACCATCCAAATGCTAATAGGAATAAAAGGGGAATAAGAAAACCACGTTTATATAACAACATAAGAACAAATAAGACAGCAAGTATAATGGCAATGGTAATTAATTCAATGATAATTACTGCGCCACCAATCGGTGCTAATGGTTGGCCTTGTAATTCGCCAACTGCGAATCCGATATCACTGAACGTCATTATTAATGTTGTAATGATTCCGGAAACCAAAGCTAATGATGTGATTCTAAAACCGAGTTTTTTCATGGGTCACCTCTTTAAATTATTATATAATAATTATAGTACTTTTTGTTTGAAAGTCAAAATATTAAATCTCTTTTTATAAGTATTTTCGATAGATTTCTGCGATTATTTGGTATCCCTCATATGAAATGTGTAATCCCTCTTTAGTGAACTGTGGGTAAATAGTACCAGAAGGGTTTTTCAACACTGAGTTAATATCAAGATAAGTTTGATGAAGATTTTCAGCTACTTCTTTAATATATATATTGAGGTTATCAATTACATCATTATTTCGTTTTCCGACAATTTGGGGATCAAAATTATAATCCGTTGGATCACCAACCGGTAAAACACTAACAAAATGTATTTTAGTACCAGGACACTGTTTCAAAATATGTTCAGCAATTGTTTGAATATTTTGAGATATCTCTTTTGGTGACAAAAAAGTAAATTCTAAATCATTTGTTCCAATTAACAAAAAAATTTGGGACGGATTAAGATCTATTGCACTCACGTCTAAACGCTTGAGAACATCCGCTGTTGTATCGCCACCAATTCCGCGATTACAAACATTCTTATCATGAAAAAACTGTTTTAGTTGAAATTGTTGAGTAATGGAGTCCCCCAAAAAAACTGTTGGGTTTATAGACTCTGATTGATTCATGATTCTAAAACTTGCAACTCTCATTTCACGCTTGTCTGTCATAAATGTCCTCCCATAGTACTCGTAAAAGATTGATACGATTTAAAAATCGTAGTTAGCAATAATATATAATAGTATTATAACCTATTGTGCCGTAATCGTACAAACGAATAGATTATCTAGATTACAATAATATCGTATATTCAAAAAAAACTGAAAATAGTTTTCACTATTTTCAGTTAAGTTTGGACAAATAGACTTAAATAATACCCATTCCAAATGCTGCGGCAAATACCAAACTGATTGTTGTCATCAATTTGATTAAGATATCAATTGATGGACCAGCAGTATCTTTAAATGGATCTCCAACAGTATCACCAGTAATAGAAGCTTTATGTGCTTCACTACCTTTTCCACCGTATTCACCTGTTTCAATTAACTTTTTAGCGTTGTCCCAAGCACCACCAGAGTTTGCCATGAAGATTGCTAACATGATTCCGGTTGCTAAGGTTCCTGCCAACATTCCACCAAGTACTTCGGCACCAAATAGGACACCAATAGTAAGTGGAGTAGCGATTGCAAGAATCGCTGGTAAAATCATTTCTTTCAATGCTGCATTTGTTGAAATTGTAACGCATTTTGCATAGTCAGGTTTCTCAGTGTAATCTAAGATACCAGGCATTTCTTTGAATTGACGACGAACTTCATTGATCATCTTATTCGCTGCTTTACCAACTGATTTAATAACCATAGATGAGAAGAAGAATGATAACATTGCACCAAAGATTAATCCAGCGATTACTTTTGGTTGTGCAATGTCGATTCCTGATAGTCCAGCTTTTCTAATGAAAGCACTGAATAATGCGATTGATGTCATTGCAGCAGAACCAATCGCAAATCCTTTTTCAATTGCAGCAGTTGTATTACCAACAGAATCTAGTTTATCAGTAATGGCACGGACACTCTTATCCAAACCACTCATTTCTGCGATTCCTCCAGCGTTATCGGCAATTGGTCCATAAGCATCAACACTAATTGTGATTCCTGCGGTAGAAAGCATACCAACTGCGGCTAAAGCAACACCAAGTAAACCAGCAACTTCGTAAGAAGTCATAATTCCGATTGTAAGAATTAATACAGGGATTAAACTTGATTCCATACCTGTAGAGATTCCCGCAATAATATTGGTTGCATGTCCAGTTTGTGACTGTTTTGCAATATTCTTAACATGTTTGTAATCAGATGATGTGTAATACTCAGAAACAAGTCCGATTAATACACCAACTGCAAGACCAATAATAATCGCAACAAATGGAGCCATTCCAAATTCAATAACTTTAAAATTCATTAGAGCACCATTATGATCATAATATAATGTTGAATTGATTGTGTTTAAGAATAATAAGTTAGCTATAAATGTAAGTACAATAAATAATATTGCACTAATATATGTTCCTAATTTCAGTGTTTTAAATGGACTTTTTCCTTCTTTACCACGAACAAAGAATGATCCGATGATTGAAGAAAATACTCCAGCAAACGCAATTGTTAGAACAAATAGAATTCCATTCATTCGCTCAGCTGCATTGAAGACTAATGCTGCCATAGTTGCAGCCCCGATGATACTTGAAACATACGATTCTAACAAGTCACTTCCCATACCCGCAACATCACCAACGTTGTCTCCAACATTATCTGCAATAACGGCAGGATTACGTGGATCATCTTCAGGAATACCGGCTTCAATTTTACCGACTAAATCGGCTGCTACATCGGCTGCTTTGGTGAAAATCCCCCCACCAACACGTCCGAATAATGCAATCGATGAAGCTCCTAAACTATAACCAGCTGCATAAGTGATTGCTTGGTATGCATCAATATTTAATGCAAACGATATTGAAATAATGATAAGTAATCCAAGTAATCCAAATCCAACAACACTCATCCCCATTACGCTTCCACCTTTGAAAGCAACATCTAATGCTGAGATAATACCACTTTGTTGTGCCGCGGTAGTTGTTCTTGAATTTGCATTTGTAGCACTTTTCATTCCAATGAAACCTGCTGCTAAACTAAAGAATGAACCTAACAAGAACGATAATGCCGTTCCTAGCGAGAAGTATAATGCTGAAAATTCGTTTTGCTCAATAATAACATTTGTATTACTATTAGCTGTTAAACCAGAAATTCTATCGTATCCAAAATAGAATCCGACAAAGATAACGAGTGTCGCTATTGCGATATACGCATAAATAACTTTGTACTCACTTCGTAAGAAGGCTTTTGCCCCTTCTTTGATATAAGAACTAATCTCACGTACTTTTTCATCACCTTCGCTAAATGACAACACTTTTCGATATAAATACAAAGCGTATCCTAATGCAAAGAATGCTACAAGAAATCCAATAATTAAGTAAACCAATGTGTTCATCTTTCGACCTCCAAAATATTATTACCTTATTATACTTTTAATGACAAAGTAAAGTCAAGGATTAGATAATGTTGTGGCTCTTAATAAGCGAATTTGTAACAGCAAAATATTAATGTGTTATAATTATAGAAAAGAGGTGATAAAAATGAGTACATTATTTAAAGAATTTACTCTGAATCATGGTGCAGTGTTGAGAAATCGTTTTTGTCTTGCACCGATGACAACCTATTCCGCAAATGATGATCTAACATTATCCTGCGAAGAAGAAGTATACTACGAATCACGTAGTAAAGAACTGGGAATGGTGATTACTGCCGCTTGTGCTGTGAATAAAAACGCCCAAGCATTTCCATATCAGATTTCTGCCCGTGATTCTCGATATTTAGATAGTTTAGAACGTCTCGCAAAGGCAATTAAAAAAGGCGGTGCAAAAGCAATTTTGCAACTGCATCATGGGGGCAGAATGAATGTTCCTGATTTATACGCAAATCAAGATATTGTTTCAGCTAGCGCGATAAAGGCGAATCGTGATTACTGTGTGACCCCTCGAGAACTTAATAACTCTGAAGTGTATGATATCATTGATGATTTTATAGAAGCCATTATTTTAGCAATTAAAGCCGGGTTTGATGGTATTGAACTTCATGGCGCAAATACATATTTAATCCAACAATTTTTTAGTGCGAATTCCAATCATCGTACTGATGAATTTGGTGGAGATAACTTCAAACGTTTAAAATTCCCATTATTGTTAGTGAAACGTGCTATCAATACCGCAAAATTATATGCAAAAGAAGATTTTATTATTGGGTATCGTTTTTCTCCTGAAGAGGTTGAAGAAGACGGTATTACATTAAACCATACCTTTTTATTGGTCGATGAACTTTCCAATATGGATATCGATTATCTTCATATTTCACTAGGTAGTTATAAACAAACATCTTTAAGAAACCCAAATGACACAGTGCCAATTATCAAAAAAATTCACAATATCATCAATGGGCGTGTGCCTTTAATTGGTGTTGGTGGGATTGAAACGTTTGATGATGCAAGAGAAGCACTTCATCTTGGTAGCGACTTAATCGCACTTGGTAAAATCACATTAAGTGATCCTGACATTGTTAGTAAAATGAAGAATCATCAATTACCAAATAAAATTATCTCCTCACAATCATTACTACCAAAACCACTTTTTGAACGATTGAAAAAATGGGATTTGGAGAAAACGGGATATAAGATCATCGAATAATTTCACAAAGAGTGATGTCAAAAACAGCTAGCTTTAGAAATTTATAATAATGAGCGTCCAATGACGCTTTTTGTTTGAACATTGTTTTCTAAATTAAATAATGTCTTTGATTTTGGATTATGTTATAATTATTTTTGTTAAGAAGAAGTGATCTCTTCGAACAATTCGCTTTATCCTAAAATGAAAACTATCGGGGCTTAAAAATGGATTGTCTAACAACATTAATGTACCTCGATTTAGTTTGTATGAACATTTAAAAATAGAACTCGAACTTCACTCGGATGGACAATATTTCAAAATTTACAATAATTAGAGTATTAAATAACAATTAATTTATACAAAGAATGTTTTGGCTATGATCAAATCATTCTAAAAATAAAAACGGATTTATACCTGACACTGACAGTTGTTGTGATTGGTATATTTCTGACTATTAGGAGTGAGATTAATGAATGCAACAGTAAAAGAGTTATGGCAAATCTTTATGGCATTTTTAAAACCAGGTATTTTTGGTTTCGGAGGAGGCCAAGCGTCTATTCCGTTAATTGAACGAGAAGTTGTGGATAACTATCATTTGGTAACATCCAATGAGTTCGCAGATTATTACGCAATTGGGAATACGCTTCCTGGTCCAATTGCGACAAAAATGAGTATTATTATTGGTTATGATGCCCATGGGTTTCTTGGAGCATTGGTAGCTTTATTAGGAGCGATATTACCATCCAGTATTGCCATAATAATTATCTTCGTCTTTTTCCAAGAATTTAAAGACACGGCATTTGTAAAAGGAATGCAAATAGCAATCAAGCCGGTTGTGGTTGTTCTTATTGGGAGTGTTGCATTTGGAATGGCGAGAACTAGTGTCTTTGCAAATGTAGATTTGACCTCTAGTAAAACGCTTATTGTCTTTGCGTTATTTATTATTACAACGGGAATAATTCTAATGAATGAGCTTATTCCTGGAATAAATATTCATCCTGCTATCGTCATCGTTGTCGCTTTATTAGTTGGTGGATTCTTTATTAGATAAATAAAAAATGATGCCAGAGCATCATTTTTTTTCTTCAAGGTTGTTGAATCCGTTTTCTAGCACGTAGACTGCACGGAAATTGTCTTTTGACATTTTCTTAGCGACTTTATAACTCTTTTTCCCATTACTACAATACAAATAGACAGATTGATCACGACGTAATTTTGTGTATTTTGTGGCAAGAAGACGTCCTTTAAAATTTCTTGCTCCTTTGATATGACTGATATCAAAGTCTTCTTTTTTACGAATATCTACCAATTGTCCTTTGCGCATATTATTCCGAAAATCATCCTCTTTTATAATGTGAATAACATCTTTGTTGACTGCTTTACGACCACTTAATACTAATCCTAAACCAAGTCCAATTACGATTGCTAAGACCCATGTGTACCATTCCATGATATCACTCCTTCAAAAGAATTATAGAATGTTTTAATTTCAATGTCAATTGTAAAGATTGGTAAAAGTATTGAATTATTGGTATAATCAGTATATAATTTGCGTTGATATAGTTTACAAACAGTATATTATTATATATAATAATATCAATGATTAGGAGTGAGAAAGATGATAACAACAAATGATTTTAAAACTGGAGTTACAATTCAAAGTGAAGGTAATCTCTGGTTAGTAATTGAATTTCAACATGTAAAACCAGGTAAAGGAAGCGCATTTGTAAGAAGTAAATTGCGTAATCTTCGTACCGGAGCTGTTTTGGATAAAACATGGCGTGCTGGTGAAAAAGTTGAAACAGCAATGATTGAAAAAAGAGCAATGGGTTACTCTTATGTTATGGGAGAAAATTGTGTCTTTATGGATAACGAAACATATGAGCAAATTGAAATTCCAAAAGAAAACATTGAAAACCAACTGAATTACATCATCGAAGGTATGGAAGTAAACGTAATTAGTTTCGATGGCGAAATTTTAGGGGTTGACATACCTGAAAAAGTAACATTAACAGTAACAAAAGCAGATCCCGCAGTAAAAGGAAATACTGCAACAAATGCAACAAAAGATTGTGAAGTAGAAACAGGTTATACATTACAAGTTCCATTATTCATTAATGAAGGCGATCAAATCATTATTAACACGAATACTGGAAAATACGATAAAAGATCTTAAGGAGTGAACAAAATTGGAAGAGTCCGTCAGGTTTTACCTATTGGCAAGCGTTTTGAATCCTAATTTAATTATTGGAATGCTTGTGCTTCTATTGGTTTCAAGTTTCTTTAGTATGAGTGAGACTGTGTTTTCAACAGTTAGCCCAATACGATTGAAAACGAATATTGAAGATGGAGTCAAAGGAAGTAAAAAAGCATTATGGATTACAGAAAACTATGATTTGACATTAACAACGATTTTAGTAGGAAACAATCTTGCTAATATCGCACTAGCTACTGTCAGTGTTAGTTTCTTTTCTGTGATTTTTAACGATAACGATATGATTGTCAAAATTATGAATACATTTGTGATGACGACATTAATATTAATTTTTGGAGAAATTATCCCAAAATCATTTGCCCGTAACAACGCAGATAAAGTTGCATTACGAATCAGTAATGTTTTTTACTACATCATTATCGTCTTAAAACCTATCACATGGGTATTTATTAAGATTAAGACGTGGATTGTAAAAGATATCTCTGTTGATCGTATTAGTGTTACTGGGGATGAATTAGAAACGATAATTGATACAATGGAAGAAGAAGGAAGTATTGACGAAGATGAAGCCGAAATGCTCCAATCAGTATTAGATTTATCTGATAAAAAGGTTGGCGATATTATGACTCCACGTGTTGATATGATTGGAATTGAAGTTGGTGATTCCATTGAAGACATCAAAAAAGTCTTTTTTGAACATCAGTTTAGTCGAATTCCTGTTTATGAAGAAACCAGAGATAATGTCATTGGTGTTTTACATGAACGTGACTTCTTTACAAAATTGATCAAAGGCCAAAAAGTCAATCTCAAGAAACTGATGAATGAACCGTTTTTTGTTTCAAAAAGTATGAGAGTTGATACATTGATTGAAATGTTACAACGTGAGAATAAGCATATCGCCATCGTTAGTGGTGAGTTTGGTGGAACAAGTGGAATTGTAACAATGGAAGATGCATTAGAAGAGTTAGTTGGGGAAATATACGACGAACACGATGATGTAGATGATGATATGATTCAATTAATCAAAGAAAACAAATACGGTATCAACGCTGATATCGATTTAGAAGACCTCTTTGAAGAATTAGAACTTGGACATGAACCAGAAACTGCATATAGTAGTTTGGGTGGATGGCTCTATGAAATGTTTGAAGATATTCCGGAAATTGATGAATCTTATACGTATCGTCAAGTCATTCCATCATTGGAATACAATGAAGAAACACCACGTATATTATTGTTGAAATTCACAGTAAAAGACATCAAAGAACGTCGAGTTAGTTATGTGCACTTGACGATTGAAGAGGAAATAAATGACTAATAAGAGGGGTATCCTCTTTTTAGGTTATAGGTGAAAAATATGGAACGATTGCAAAAAGTAATTGCTCGAAGCGGTATTGCTTCAAGACGTAAAGCAGAAGAAATGATTCTTGAAGGAAAAGTTACTGTTAACAATCAAGTTGTGACAGAACTTGGCACAAAAGTTGGTCCAAAAGACCTTGTTTTAGTGAACAACAAACCGATATCTATCGAAGAACATGTCTATTACGTACTATATAAACCAGAAGGATATGTCAGTACAACAAGTGATGAGTTTAATCGTAAAACAGTCTTAGAATTAGTTCCGAAAGGGAATCGCATATATCCAGTTGGACGTTTAGACTATGATACTTCAGGTGTGTTAATATTAACAAATGATGGAGCTTTAACCAATAAAGTTACAAGCCCTAAGCATCATGTTGAGAAAGAATATGATGTCAAAATGAAAGGTTTTCTTCGTAAAGAAGAAAGCAAAGCAATTACTAGTGGGATTGTTATCGATGGGTATAAAACAAAACGTTCACATATCAAAAATGTTGAGTATAATAAAGTAAATGAGACAACGAAAGCATCAATCATTATCACAGAAGGTAAGTATCATCAAGTTAAAAAAATGTTTGAAGCGGTTGGTCATCCAGTCGTTAAATTAAAGCGAACACGTTTTGGCATTGTAACGCTTGATGGACTCAAAAAAGGGGAGTATCGTTTACTCAAACCATATGAATTAAAACAATTAAACAAAGACACAAATTTGTGATATAATGAAAAAGATTGGTGGTGAAATGATGGAGTATATTCAAATCGCAATTGATGGTCCTGCAGGAGCAGGAAAAAGTACAATTGCAAGGCATATTGCTGAACAATTACACTATACATATATAGATACAGGAAGTATGTATCGTGCCATAACATTAAAAGCGATGAATTTGGGAATTGATTTACATGATGAAAGTCAATTTAACTTTGTCAAATCAACAAACCTATCTTATCATAATGGCGTATTGTGGATGGATGGAGAAGATGTATCCTTCAAACTCCGCGAACATAATATTTCCAATAATGTATCTCTTGTATCATCGTATCTCAGCGTCCGAAATGAGTGTGTCGCAATTCAACGAGACATTGCAAAACTTCAAAATGTTGTGATGGATGGAAGAGATATTGGGTATAATGTATTGCCAAATGCACAATTTAAATTCTTCTTAACCGCGTCAATTGAACAACGAGCAAAAAGGCGTTACAAAGATAATTTAGAACGAGGTATTAAAAGTAATTTAGACATATTAAAAGAGCGAATTGCTGAGAGGGACTTCTTAGATTCAACACGACAACATAGTCCTTTAAGACCTGCAGAAGATGCGATTATCATTGACACTTCAACATTATCGATTGAACAGGTTGTGGCATTAATTACAAATAAAATAAAAGAGGTAATGAATAATGGAATTTAACATGAAGAAAATTAAAGTCGGAATGGTAGTAGAAGGAACAGTGTTTATGGTAACTGAGGATTCAGTTCACCTTGATTTTGGTTCGTATGCTGAAGGCGTTATTTACAAATCAGGGTTAAGTTTAAAAGAAATCAAATCATGTAAGGATTTGGTTAAAGAAGGTGATGTGTTGCAAGCAACAATCACCAAGATAGATGATATGAACCAACAAATCTTATTGACAAGAAGAGATGTTTTGAAACAAGAACAACTTCAAAAAGTAAATACGTTTATTGAAACAACTCCATCTTTTGAAGCAAAAGTACGAAAATCAACAAGAGGAGGACTTGTTTTAGATTATCAAGGTGTAGAATTGTTTCTACCAACAGGGCAAATTGATACCGCCTTTGTCAACCAAGAAGATTTTCTAAATCAAAAATTAACAGTAACTGTTATTGAAAATGACGGCCGTAAAATCGTTGTTTCACGCCGTAAAATTATTGAAGAAACCTTAAAACAAAATATCAAACAAGAATTTGATTCATTAAACATTGGCGATGAAGTAACTGCTGAAGTAGTAAAACTTGCTGAGTTTGGTGCGTTTGTTAAATTGAACCATGTTCAAGGATTGATTCACAAAAGTGAATTATCACATCACCGTACAGAAAAAGTATCAGACGAAGTAAACGTTGGAGATACTGTGACTTGTGAAGTCATTTCTAAAGCGAAAGGCAAATTAGGATTATCTATTAAAAAAAGACTAAAAACACCATGGCAACTATTTAGTGAAAAAGCCAAAATTGGTGATGAAATAACTGGGACAGTCGTTCGTAAAATGGCGACAGGAATGCTTATTGAAGTTGAACGTGACGTTGTAGGGATTATTATGAAAAAAGATTATTCATGGGATCCTCGTACTAATTTAGCGGGAGAAGTTCAAGTTGGGAGTCCCCTGACTTTGAAAATTTTGAGTATGGATCCAGACAACAGAAAGATGTCATTAAGTAAAAAACATTTGGACTATAACCCATGGAAAGACATCACGATTAAAGAAGGTCAAGAGGTTTCAGGAACTGTTGACGAACTACAATCTCGTGGAGCATTGGTTGAAGTTCATGGTGTTAAAGCATTTTTACCAATTAGTGAAATTTCAAGTGAACACATTACCGAAGTGAACCAAGTTTTAAAAGTTGGGGAAGTGATTAATGCCGTTGTCAAAGAAGTAGATAAAGAAGAATGGAAAATGGTTATTTCTATCAAGGATTTGGTAGAAGGTAAACAACGTTCTGAATATGAAGCTTACTTAAAAACGGAAGAAAAAGCAACCAATCCAACACTTGGAGATATGTTCAAAGAACAACTAGAAAAATATAAGAAATAAGGTGGTACTATGTTACCAACAGTCGCAATCGTTGGTCGCCCGAATGTCGGGAAGTCAACATTATTTAACCGTATTATCGGGGATCGTTTGAGTATTACTGACGATGAACCAGGTATAACCAGAGATCGAATATACAGTAAAGCCGAATGGTTAACCAGAGAATTTAATATTATAGACACAGGTGGTATCGACTTTGTTGATGCCCCTTTTATCCACGAAATTAAGTCACAAACAGAAATTGCGATTGAAGAAGCTGATTTAATCGTTCTATTATGTGATATTCGTGCCGGAATCACAGATGAGGATTCCTATATCGCAAGAATGTTATATAAAGCGAATAAACCGGTTATTGTCGCATTAAATAAAGCCGATGATATCAATTTGACTGATACAATGTATGAGTTTTATTCACTTGGTCTTGGTGATCCTGTTCCTGTTTCAAGTAAACATGGGATTGGAATTGGTGATTTATTAGATGAAATTGTCAAAAGTTTACCAGTGATTGAGGATATTGAATACGATCCTTCTCGCATCAAATTATGTTTGATTGGTCGTCCAAATGTTGGAAAATCAAGTCTTACAAACGCTCTATTAGGACAAGAACGTGTTATTGTTTCCAAGATTGAAGGAACAACTCGAGACAGTATTGATAGTTTGTTTACTCATGATGGTCAAGATTATGTTGTAATTGATACCGCAGGACTTCGTAAGCGTGGGAAAGTATATGAAAATGCTGAAAAGTATTCGGTATTACGTGCTTTGAGTGCGATTGATCGAAGTGATATTTGCTTATTACTAATTGATGCTGAAACAGGAATTCGTGAACAAGATAAAAAAATTGCTAGTTATGCCCTTGATGCTAATAAGGCAATCATGATTGTTGTCAATAAATGGGATACCATAACAAAAGATACCAATACAATGATTCGTTGGGAAAAAGAACTTCGTTCACATTTTCAGTTTTTAACTTTTGCACCAATTGTCTTTTTAAGTGCTTTAACGAAACAACGTGTGAAAACATTATTTCCCGAAATACTTCGAATTTATAATAACTATAGTCGTCGTGTCCAAACAAGTGTTCTGAATGATGTAATCACAGATGCACTGTATGTGAACCCACCAAAAATTCATAATGGTGACAAAGTCAAAGTCTACTATGCAACACAAGTTAGTAGCTTACCACCAACTATTGTTTTGTTTGTGAATGATGAAAACTGCATGCATTTTAGTTACCAACGTTATATATTAAATCGTTTAAGAGAGTCTTTTGATTTTGAAGGAACACCAATCAAATTGATTTTAAGAAAGCGTGATTAGATGAAAGTAACAGTTATCGGTGGAGGGTCTTGGGGACTTGCATTATCGAAAGTACTTAGTGATAATCATCATCAAGTATTGGTCTATGATCTGTCTGACAAGATTGTTAGAAAAATTAACGAACTACATATTAGTTATCAACTAGATGAAGATATACCTAAAGATATCGTCGCAACAAATGATATTGCAGAAGCAATTCATTTTAGTGATGTGTTAGTCTTTGTTGTTCCGACGAAGGTACTTCGTGATGCGATAACGAGTGCAAACGAATATATTGATCAACCAAAACTGTTTATCAATGCAGCAAAAGGGATTGAACCAGAAACATTTTTACGAGTTTCCGAAATCTTTTATGAAATGGTGAATCCTCAATTTTTAAAAGGATTTGTAAGTATAAGTGGACCAAGTCACGCCGAAGAAGTGATCAAAGGAATGACAACCGTTGTCGCAGCTTCAAGTGAAAATGTGGAGGATGCATTGTTTGTTCAAGAATTATTCCATAATGATGATTATTTCCGCGTTTATAGTAGTACCGATTTAAAAGGAAGTGAACTTGGTGGTGCATTGAAAAATATCTTCGCTCTCGCTTCAGGATTACTCGCAGGAAAGGGTCTTGGAGATAACGCTCGTGCGGCATTGATCACACGTGGGTTAGTTGAAATGAAGAAATTTTATGAAGCGTATGGTGCCAATGATAAATCATTAATGGGATTAACAGGGATTGGAGATTTAATTGTTACTTGTACAAGTCCCCATTCTCGAAACTACCAAGCTGGATATAAAATTGGTCATGGTAAAGACTTAGAAGAAGCCCTTGCTTCAATGACAATGGTTGTTGAGGGAATTAGAACTTGTGAAGCAGCATATAAATATGCCAAACAACATAATCTTGAATTACCTATTATTGAAGCCATTTACGGTGTTTTATTTGATAAGATGGACCCTGATATGGCGTTGAAAGATTTATTGAGTCGCAAGTTGAAACCAGAATAAAATTACCTTATGAAAGTTTTTTATTTTAAAAAGTTAGTTAAACAAAGTAATAGTGCCACATATAAAAATTGACCACTTTTTTTCGAAAAATTGGTCTTTCTTTTTCCAAATGGCAAAAATCCTTGCAATAAAGCCGTTTGCTTGATATAATGAGGTTAGATAAAAAAAATAGGAGGTAAGATTATGAACAAAACTGAATTAATTGCTAGAATCGCTGAAGTTTCTGGATTAACTAAAAAAGATTCTGAAACTGCTTTAAACGCTACTTTAGCTGCAGTTCAAGAATCATTAGTGGCAGGGGAAAAAGTTGTACTTACTGGATTTGGAACTTTCGAAGTTAGAAACAGAAAAGAAAGAGTCGGACATAACCCAAGAACTAACGACAAAATTCATATACCTGCACAAAAATCACCTGCTTTTAAAGCTGGTAAAGTCTTAAAAGAAGCTGTTAGATAATTAAGTAAAATATAAAGAAAATATCACATTTGTGGTATTTTTTTTTGACTTTTTATGCTACAATCTTTATTGTAATATCTTAGGAGGTGGAAGGATGTATGAAGAGTATTTAAACTACGGAACTGGGAGAAGCAATTCAATCTTTATTGCGGCCTTGACAAACGATACTAAATACATTTTGACATACTACCAAAATGGATCTGATATCACGATTATTGATGATCGTGAACAGACATTATTGCATCTTGCAGCTCGTAACAAAGCGCTAAAATCAATGGAGTTACTTTTAAAACTTGGTCTAGATCCCAACGTTGGTGATAAGTATCAAGAAACTCCTCTTCATATTTCTGCATTTATGGGTAACATTGAAATGGTATCCTTATTAATAGAATACGGAGCGAATCCGAATTTTCCGAACATAACCCTAGAAACACCACTTCACAAAGCCTGTTTTAAAGGAAGTGTCGAAATTATCAAAATGTTGTTAGATCATAACGCAGACATGTATAAAGTTGATGAGAATCATACATCAGTGATGCAGTTTGCTGTTCGTAGCAAAAAGATTAAAGCAGTTCGATACTTACGAGAACAAAACGCAATCATTAACTCTCTTGATATTCGTGGCGAAAGCACATTGCATTATGCTGCTCTATTTAGTACTGTAGAAATCGTTCGTTTCTTAATTGATGAAGGTGTGAACCCGTATAGTAAAAATAACTACCGTTTGACACCATTACACCTTGCGGTGGAACATCCACATATTGAAATGGTTGAACTTTTAATGGAATCAGGATTAACATCATATGATCGTTCAAAATTTGAGCAATCACCTTATGATATCGCGATGATGGAAAGTAAATTTGAATGCGTTGAATTGTTTAATCATTATAAGAATAACGCACAATATCAAACGCAATTAAAACAAACACCACTATGCTTAGCAATTGTCATGAACGAGTTTGATAAAGCGGAAACATTAATCCCAATTACCAATCTTAATGACCGTGATATTTTTGGAAATACACCGCTATTTTACGCGATTATGAATAATGAAGAATATCTTGTAGGTAAGTTAATCGAGCACAATGCATCGATATATAATATTGACAGTAAAAACGATGATGCGATCTATTATGCAACATTAATTGGCAACAAAGAAATCATTAAACATATTCAAACTAAAAAAGTTGACTACGATAAAAAATATAGTGGATATAGCGTTTTGGAATATGCATTACGCACCAATAACTTAGAAATATATGAAGTATTAAAAAAAGGATTGTTATAACAATCCTTTTTGTTTTAGTATAGAAACAACATCACCAACAAACCAACTGAATTATATATGCTATGGACAATCATTGATGTAATTATATTTTTATTACTAAAGTAATACACCGTTCCTAAAACAGCGCCCAGCCCACCATATACAATTAAATATGCACCTTCACCAGGAGTTAAATGCATCAAACCAAACAACAAGGAACTAATAATAATTGCCACAACACTTGCAATTAGATGAACTGTTTTTTGATTCGCATCAGGACGGATTTTAAATGAAAATATTTGTGTTAATTTTCCAGCAATCCCATAAATTCCTTTTCGGAAAACAAGTTCTTCAACAATTGGTGCAAAAATCGCAACGAATGCGATTAATAAAATGATTTCAACAGGAGTCGCACCATCAAACATCGAATTAATTGAATCTTGATTTTCTGATTGATCACTCACTTGTAGAATTTGGAGAATAACGCCAGTTACAATACTCATCGCATATATTGTAAAGACTCCAATAACTGCGACTAAAGCTAAATATTTAATTCTTCCAAAAAAATCTTTTACTTGTGAAAACAGATATTTGCGGAAAAAGATCAATAAAGCAAGCGTTACGGTGATATAGAAACCACTTGTTAAATAAGTATTAAACTGATCAAATAAGTCTGAGTCATTTAAAACGTCTAAATTGAATGCTAAATAGATTCCTGCGAAGACATTTAAAATAAGATACCCTGCTGCATATGTCATAACAATTAAGATATTTCTTTTCATTATCCCACCTCAATTAAATATTATATCATAAGATAGTATTATTGCTTTAATAAAGTGAAGTTATTTGACTTATTAGGAAAGTGTGGTATTATATTAGGAGTTAAATATGACTGAAATGAAAAGAAAAAAAAGGGTGATATTATGGCAAAAAAATCATTTGCTGTGATTGGAATGGGTCGTTTTGGACAAAGCGTTGTTGAAGAATTAATTCGACGTGAAGCTGACGTTCTCGTAATTGACAATGATCCAGAACGTATCGCAAAGATGAGCAAAATTGCTACGCATGCAGTTACATTAGATGCAACTGATGTTCAAGCGTTAAAAGAAGTTGGTATTTCTAGTATTGATCATGTTGTTGTTGCGATTGGAAAAGATATTCAATCAAGTATATTAACAACGTTAGTTCTAAAAGATTTGGGAGTTCGAAAAGTAACGGTGAAAGTCCAAAATCATGATCATGCCAAAGTTGTTGAAAAACTAGGTGCTGATGAAATCATTCAACCAGAACAACAATCAGGAAAACGTTTGGCAAGTAAAATTATCTCTAATAATATCTTAGATTATATCGATTTGAATGAATCGCATAGTTTTATTATTGTCAATGTGACAAGTAGAATCATTGATTCAACAATTATCAATCTAGATGTCCGCAATAAATTTGGCATCAATATCGTCGCTATTCGTCGTGATGAAGATATCATGATACCAAGTGCAGATGATGTTTTAACAGAAAAAGATCAATTATTATTGGTTGGTCGCAATGAAGATCTTGAAAAATTTAATACATGGTTACGAAAATAAGTCGATTTCGACTTATTTTTTTTGTATAATAAATTTGGTGATAAAAATGAAAGAAATTGTAATCGCAACGAAAAATCCTCATAAAGTCGTAGAAATGAAACATATCTTAGAAGATGCCGGGTACCAAGTCTTCAGTTTGTTTGATTTTGATGATTTTCCAGAAATTATTGAAGATGGAAACAGTTTTCAAGAAAACGCATTAAAAAAAGCAAAAACATTAGGAGATTTTCTTCATAAAACAGTTATTGCAGATGATTCTGGATTAGAAGTTTTTGCTTTAGATGGTGCGCCAGGGATATATAGTGCTCGTTATTCAGGGGTGCATAAATCGTATCAAGATAATAATGAATTACTACTTGAAAACATGAAAGAAATAACAAATCGAGAAGCAAGATTTGTTACGAGCATGTGTATTTATACTGAAAATCAAGATCCTGTTTATATTGAAGATTACCTTTATGGTGAAATCGCCTTTGAGGCAAAAGGGGATAATGGCTTTGGGTATGATCCAATCTTTATTGTCAAAGGAACAAAAAAACATTTAGCAGAACTTACTTTGGATGAAAAGAATATTATTTCCCATCGTGGAAAATGCTTGATTCGGCTCGTTCGCTATTTAACAAAATAGAAAAAAATGATATAATGATAAGAGGAAGAAAAGAAAAGGAGGATAATAATGTCAATTAAAGGAACTGTAACTGAACAAAACTTATTAAAAGCATTTGCTGGAGAATCACAAGCAAGAAACCGTTACCAAATGTTTGCGAAAATCGCAAAAAAAGAAGGGTACGAGCAAATTAGTGAATTATTTTTAGAAACTGCAGGAAATGAATTTATGCATGCAAAAATCTTTTTCCGTCACTTAGAAGGTGGAACGGCAACAATAACTGCAACTTATCCTGCGGGAATTGAAGGAACTACATTAGAAAATTTGAATGCCGCAGCTATGGGTGAAAATGAAGAATGGTCAGAATTGTATCCAGAATTCGCAAAAATTGCTGAAGAAGAAGGATTTCCAAAAGTCGCAGCTTCATTCCGTCAAATTGCCCGTATTGAAAAAGATCATGAAGAACGATATTTAAAACTTGCTCAAAATTTAAAAGATGACATCGTATTTTCATCTGGAGAAGATGTTGTATGGTTCTGTCGTGAATGTGGACATATTCATGTTGGGAAAAAAGCACCAGGTATGTGTCCTGTATGTAAACATCCACAAGCATATTTCGAAAGAAAGAAAACAAATTACTAAACAAAAAGAAAAGACAAATGTCACATTTGTCTTTTCTTTTTAATTACAAATGATGATTTATTTGATATAATTATAAAAAAAGAGGTGATATCCATGAAGCTTGTTGCATTTAGTGATGCCCATGGAAATAGAGAAATAGTCGAGCGAATTATAAGTTTTAATCCTGATGCAGACTATTTTATTTCGCTGGGTGATAGCGAATTACCACTAGACTACTTATTGGACTTGGATATTATCCCGATCAAAGGGAATTATCCTCGCGATGCGGGGTTTGTATATGAGCGTGATTTTGAAGTTGGTGGCAAAAAAATCTTTTTAACTCACGGTCATAAATATGGAGTTCATCGTGATTTACGAAAATTACTTAAAAAAGCATTTCAAACAGATTATGATATGGTGCTTTTTGGCCATACGCATATTGCCTATCAACAAAAAGTTGGAACGGTGTTACTGATCAATCCTGGGAGTGTCACAAGAGCACGTAATCAGATGAAACCAAGTTATGTCATTATTAATATTGTAGACAATGAAATTCAATGGACATTTAAAGAATCGGAGACCAATAGAACGATTGAATTATAGGGTGTGATTGAATGATTGGATATTTAGGTTTTGAAAAGTCTTTTACAAATTTAGCAGCAATGACGTTTTATTCAAATGATGAATTGCGTTCTTATAAAAACATTCATCATCTTTTGACTGCATTGCGACAACACAAAATTGATGGATTTGTTGTTCCAATGAACTATTATTTAGATGGAACAACAAAGACAATTTTAGACATGGTATTTGATAATGAATTTCATATCGCAAGAGAAATTGTGACATCAAACCAATATCGCTTGGTTTCCAAAAACCCAAAAATGAGTGATATTCGGCGAATAATTGGGAGTAAGGAAAGTTTTATTTGCACAGAACTTTCATTACAACAAGAGCTCAAAAATTATAAAGAAATAATTGAAGCTTCGCCATTAAAAGCACTACAGTATTTGGAAAAAATGGAAGATGACGTTGCTGTACTTGTCCCTAAATTTATGTTAAGTGGTGATGTTCACGTTCTACTTGATGACATCAACGATATCCAAAAAAAGAAGACGAAATATTATCTGATTCAGAAAACGCTAGAAGTTCAGAGGTATCATAACAAAACAATTATCGTATGTGCACCGAGAATCGACTCTAGTGGGAGTTTGTATGATATCCTGCATGAATTTGCCATCCGTAACATAAACCTTTCTAAAATCGAATCTAAGGTGGATGCAACGACTCAAGGGACATTCTTATTCTATTTAGAATTTGATGGGAATATTGAAGAAAATCACATTGTCAAAATGATAGATATATTACAGTATAAAACCTCGTATTTAAAAATATTGGGCTCATTTTTTAGTAAAAAATAACACATTCATTGCAGTGTGTTATCTTTTTTATAATTATTGTAATTTCATTCAGTTCACTCATTGAACTATTAAATTATTATAAGGTATCATAAATGTGGTATAAATAATTATGATATCATCCTGTTTTTGATAGGAGAATACAATGAAAACTCAAAAATGGTGGCAAGAAGCAATAATATATCAAGTGTATTTACGCAGTTTTAAAGATGGAAACAATGACGGTATTGGTGATTTTAAAGGTCTAATCGCAAAATTAGACTATTTTTCATTGCTTGGTGTAAATGCATTGTGGATTTCACCACATTATGACTCGCCAATGGATGACAATGGATATGATATCCGTAATTTCTATAAAGTTAGCGAAGACTATGGAACGATTGATGATGTGAAACTGTTTATTAAAGAAGCCCATCAACGAGGCATTAAAGTATTGTTTGATTTGGTTTTAAATCATACTTCTGATGAACATCCATGGTTTCAAGCTGCTAAAAATCCCCATCATCAAGATTTTCAAAAATATCATGATTATTATATTTGGCAACCGCCAATTTATAACAATCAAGGGACAAAAATTCCACCAACTAACTGGCAAGGGTGGTTTGGAGATAATACCTGGGAATACAATGACTTCACAAATGAATACTATCTCCATATCTTTAGTAAAAAGATGCCAGATTTGAATTGGCGAAATAAGGATATGAGAAATGATTTAAAAGCGATGACAAAGTGGTGGATTGATTTAGGAGTCGATGGGTTTAGAGTTGATGCTTCCAACCATCTTGAAAAAAACTGGGATTTCCCAGATACTTTTCCAGGACATGAACATTTTAGTAGTTTACCAAAACACCACGAATATTTACAAGAATTCGGGCGTGATATCTTTATTCCAAATCAAGTTATGACAATTGGGGAAGCAGGAGGTGCTTCAAAAGAAGAAGCCCTACGCTATTGTGGCTTTACTTCTGAAGAATTTGATATGTTAATTCATTTTGGGCATTGTTGGGCTGATATTGATGATCACAATCATCTAACCCCTGGGAAATGGTCAAAAGGTCCATTACAAACGTTCAAGATCAAAGAAAGCTTTAATAAATGGTATAAAATGTTGCAAGGTGAGGGGTGGAATATCATCTATTGGCATAACCACGATCAACCACGTGTTATCTCCCATTATGGGAATGATAAAAAGTATCATCAATTATCAGGAAAGATGCTTTGTTATACCATGTATTTTATGCCAGGAACACCAATCGTTTATCAAGGTGAAGAAATCGGGATGACAAATGTGGATTATCAAGATTTGAGTGATTTTAGAGATGTTGAAGTATTTACTAAATATGCTGATTTTATCGCCAAAGGAATCTCACATGAAACGGCAATGCAAATATTCCGTGATCGTTCAAGAGATAATGCTCGGAGTCCATTTCAGTGGGATGATAAAGAAAATGCTTCTTTTAGTGAAGCGATATCTTGGATTAAGGTAAATAATAATTATACTTCTATAAACCTAGCGCAGCAAAAATCAGATTCAAAATCAATCTTTTCAACATATCAAGATGTTTTTGCATTGCGAAAAGAATTATGCGTTGGTAATGGGATAATTACTTTTTATGATTTAGAGAGTAATAATAGCTTCATTTATGAAAACAAATTAGCAAATAAAACATTGCTTATTGTGGCAAATTTTACTGATCGAGACATCATGATTAACTTAGATATGGATATCGATAATTATTTCCCATTCCGATGTAATTATAATAGCAAACAGATTGCAAAAGATATGTACTTGCGTCCCTTTGAGACAATCGTATATATCAAATAGGAGAGTATCTAAAAATAGCAACCATGATGGTTGCTATTTTTAATATGGTCAACATCTACTATGAAAACGTTTTTATAGCTTCGAAAGCTAAATAAATTGACTAACGAAATATATTATATATAATATATGTATGTTGGTTTAACATTGTTTGACAACCAGTATACTAATACTAAACTATAGAAGGTTTCTGTATTTTTTTTATCGCTTTTGTTTAGAATTAATAAACTTAATGTTAGGTGGTACTTCATATGGCGAAAATTGTAGAAATAAAAGGAATTACAAAGAGTTTTGATGATAATGTTGTTTTATGTGACATTAATTTATATATCGAGGAAAATGAGTTTGTAACACTACTTGGACCAAGTGGTTGTGGTAAGACTACATTATTACGCTTAATTGGGGGATTTGAAACACAAGATAGTGGGACAATCCTTTTTAATGGCAAACCGATTAACGAGCTACCTCCAAACGAACGAGAAATCAATACGGTTTTTCAAAATTATGCACTGTTTCCACATTTAGACGTTTATGACAATATTGCTTTTGGATTAAAGATTAAAAAACTTGATAAAGAGTTGATTAGTGAAGAAGTTTCTAAAGCATTAAAAATGGTAAAATTAGAAGGTTTTGAAAATCGTCGTATTAATCAATTGTCAGGAGGGCAACAACAACGTGTTGCCATAGCTCGTGCTATTGTTAATAAACCAAAATTATTGTTGCTTGATGAACCGCTCGGTGCACTTGATTTGAAGTTGCGCCAAGATATGCAATATGAACTAAAAGAAATGCAAAAAGCATTGGGAATCAGTTTTGTATTTGTTACACATGATCAAGAAGAAGCACTGACAATGAGTGATACAGTTGTTGTTATGAATAATGGGGTTATTCAACAAATTGGAAAACCGGAAGATATTTACAATGAACCGAAAAATAAATTCACAGCTGATTTTATTGGAGAATCAAATATTATTACTGGTGTAATGATAAAAGATTATTTGGTGGAATTTCAAAATCATCAATTTTCATGTGTTGATTATGGATTCAAACCAAACGAATTAGTTGATATTGTGATTCGGCCTGAGGATATTGTTCTTTCTAACAAGGTAGAAAATCAAATTAGTGGGATTGTCGATGATATTACTTTTAAAGGTGTCCATTACGAAATTATTGTAGTGGTTGATGGAAAAGAGTATATTATTCATTCCATCAATAAAGTAAATATCGGTGATGAGGTTAGTCTATTGTTTGGTGATGAAGATATTCACGTTATGAGAAAAAGTAATGTCTAAGCTAAAAAAATTAAGTATTCCATACCTTGTTTGGATGAGTTTATTGGTTATCTTACCAACGATATTAATTGTATTATTGAGTGTTACAGATTTGGATATATTTACACTTGGATCATTTCAATTTACGCTTGATTCATTTGCATATTTGGTTCACCCAGAAGTAAAAATAGCGATTGTCAACAGTATTCGGTTAAGTGGTGTCGCGACTTTGATTAGTTTTTTAATTGGATACCCAGTGGCATATTATCTAGCAAACATGAAAAGCAAAAATAAAACATTGATTGTTTCATTCATTATTATTCCTGTGTGGAGTAATATGTTATTGCGAATCATCGCATGGGAAAAATTGTTTTATCCAAACAGTATATTGAATATGTTTGGAATCAGTTTGGATTTAATTGGAACTGATTTGGCAATCTTGATTGGGATGACAAGCATGTATCTTCCATTTATGGTTTTACCAATATATAGTGTTTTAGAAAAAATGGATCGTTCGTTAATTGAAGCCTCAAAAGATTTGGGAGCGGGGACGATTCAAACCTTCTTTAAAGTAATTTTTCCTTTGAGTTTAAGTGGCGTTGTCAGTGGCACAATAATGACCTTGTTACCATCGATGACTGCATTTGCATTACCGGAACGATTAAGTGGTGGTAAAACACTCCTAATCGGTAATATTATTGAAGATTATTTTATGAAAACAGGAAATATTAATGCGGGAAGTCTGATTAGTATTTTGCTAATGATTGTGATCATTATGATGTTTATTGGTCTCCTTCGTTTTGACAAGGAAGGGGAAACATTAATATGATGAATATATTAAAAATAATTGGTAAATTTTTCCAAAAACGTAGTTTAGCTTTTATCACAATTTTTGCATACGGAATCATCTATTTGCCAATCGCAGTCATTGCTTTCCTGTCATTTAATGAAAGTTCTAAAAGTTATATATTTACAGCATTTAGTCTTAAGTGGTATGGTGAAATATTCTTAGATGAAAGATTATTTGAAGCGATTGTAAATACAATTATGGTTGCGTTAATATCAACACTTGTCGCAACACTTGTTGGTACATTTACAGCAATTGGGATTAATAGTTTGCGAAAAAGAAATCGTGCTAAAATGATGATTTTAAATAATATTCCTGTTATAAATCCTGACATTGTTACCGGAGTAAGTTTGATGTTGGTATTCGGTTTACTGCCAATTAGTTTTGGAATGTCAACGATGTTACTAGCACATATCTTCTTCAGTATTCCGTTTGTTGTATTATCGGTATTACCAAAACTAAAAGAATTAGATCTCAACTTATTTGATGCGGCATTAGATCTAGGATGCACCAAATTTCAAGGAATCATTAAAGTCATTATTCCATCTATTAAAACAAGCATTCTAGCGGGAGCACTCATCGCGTTTACGATGAGTATAGATGACTTTGTGATCAGCTATTTTACAACTGGAAATGGATTTCAAAATGTCAGCATATGGATTTACAGTAGAATTGGAAGAAGAAGTTTCAATCCGGCTGTCTATTCATACAACACATTAGTGGTATTTATAACAATCATAATTTTGATTGTAATTAATAAATTAGGATATAACAAGAAAACGAAAGGTATGATTCGATAAATGAAAAAAATATTAGGAATTGTAAGCATTATTGTCATAGCAATTGCTTTGAGCGGATGTTCTTCATCAAAGGAAACATTATATGTTTTGAACTGGGGAGAATATATGGATCTCGATCTGGTTGCTGAATTTGAAGAGGAATTCAAAGTGCGTGTTGTTTATGAAGAAGTTGGAAGTAACGAGGAAATGGAAGTAAAAATTAAAACGGGAACAACAAAGTATGATATCGCGGTTCCAAGTGATTATATGATTGATAAACTCCGTCAACAAGGGTTATTAAATACAATTAATTTTGATCTATTAACAAGTTTAGATGAGGTATCTTTTATCACAGATGTGACAGATTTATATGACGGATTAGGGTATGAACCTTATTTGGTCCCATATTTCTGGGGAACAATCGGAATTATGTATAACACTGATATCGTTGTTCAAGCTGATTTAACTGGTTGGGATGTATTGTTTGATCCAGATACAACATTTGAAATTGGAATGTATGATAGTGCTCGTGACGCTGTTGCTGCTGCATTATTATACAAAGGCTACAATATCAATTCAAACGACACTGATGAGCTTAATGAAGCAGCACTTGCGTTACAAAATGCTGAATTTAAAAGTTTTGGTGAAGATGGACTTAAACAATCAGTTATTCAAGGTAATCTAGCAATGGCGCTTGTGTATAGTGGGGATTATTTTGATGAATTATATGCCTACGAAGAAGACGAACTAGAAGTGAATTTTGGATATTTCGTTCCTGAAACTACAAATATTTGGGTGGATGCATTTGTCATTCCAACAACGAGTGAAAATGTAGATTTAGCACACGAATTCATTGATTTCTTCTTACGTGAAGACATCGCAGAAGCAAATGCTGATTGGGTTGGATATGCACCTGTCATCCAAGAAGTATTTAACACATTAACTTCTGATGAGTACGGATATGATTATGATAATTATGATCCATATCCTGATGGAGCAAATCGTGTTATTTATGAATTTATTTCAAATGATCGTTTTGAATTATTAAATACCATTTTAAATGGTGCAAAAACACAATAAATATAAAAGCGAAATTCTATGAATTTCGCTTTATATTTGATTTAATTGTTCATATAGTTGCATTAATGGAGCTTGATATTGAGAATGTGGTTCAATGTGTTTTACAATCTTATCAAGAAGCATATCAATTGCTCGTAATGAAATCTCATGCTCATTGATGAATGATAGAATCTGTTTTAGAGAATATCGGAGCTGAAAGACCATTAATAGATCATCTTGTTCTGTAGGAGATAAACGAGTAAGTTTCGTCCCGATAAATTCACGGATTAAGATTTCTTCATAACTAGAAAAATTACCATCGTCTTCATACATTAAATGATTTAAAATAATTGTTGATAATTTTAACAATAAATATTGCATTCCTGATTTTCCAACGTAGACTGTTAAAGATGCTTTTTCTTTAAATTCAGCAATAACTTGGCCGAATGTTGAACTGATATCGACTGGTGAAATTTGTAGCTGATCATTGTCTTGTTTGGTGTCAGTGTTGATGGTAAAGTAGATATCTTCAATCATTCCAAATAGGTTATCTATCATATCAATTCCCCCTTGGTAAAATTATATCATAATGTTGTGAAAATTATCTAAAATTATTTCAATCTATTTTTGACAATTCACTTTATATTTTCCCGTTAATATGGTATATTTTATTATATATTATATGTGAATAGAGGTCTTTTAAAATGGAAAAAACAAAATGGAGTCGAAAAGAGCAACGTGAAGAAATTGTCAAGCGATTATATCAAATGGATATGCTTCATGATTTTAGTGAGTATGACAGTGAGTATGAGTATGTAAGCGAGGCTTTAGAGGCTGTTTGTGATCACTTAGACAAGATTGATGAAATCATTTCTGAAAACTTGCATAACTGGAAGTTAACTCGATTGTCATTTATGGACCGTGCAATTATTCGCTGTGCTGTATATGAAATGTACTATACGAATACCCCATCGGAAATCATTATTAACGAAGCTTTAAATATTACGAGAAAATACTCTGATGAAGGCGATAATAAAATGGTTGGGTTTACAAATAAAGTATTGGATAACATCAAAAGCTATTTAAAAAAGTAGGGATACCATGGAAGAAAAACAATATTTGAGTGTATCGGCTTTAACAAAATATATTAAATATAAATTTGATTATGATGTTCATTTGAAAAAGGTGCTGTTAAAGGGAGAAATCTCTAATTTTAAGCGTCATTCTCGTGGACATTTTTATTTTACATTAAAGGATGATCATTCTCAAATCAGTGCGATTATGTTTGCGAGTTCTGCGAAAAACATCGTTTTTCGTCCTGAAGATGGAATGAGTGTCTTAGT
>JBFFLJ010000015.1:0-35455 GCA_041554935.1 Candidatus Izemoplasma sp. | reverse complement strand
TTTTTACAATAAAAAACGAAGAAGAAACAAAAAGTAGAAACTTTTTTATTAGTTTCTACTTTATCGGGTTCATTTCAAATTGAGTGCTTTTTTTATTTAACTTCACATAAAGAAGTTGATCAATTACTATTTATCGTTTTTTTCTGGGAACACTTCTTTTTCAACGCGAATTAAGATTGGGACTATAATTAATGCGAATAATCCTATAGTGAATTGGACCATGTTACCATAGATACTACCAAGTGCAGCAGCAAATCCAATTAAGAATATCGATTCATAAATGTAGTATCCTGCGATCATTGTAACTGCTCCAACGATGATAGCCAAAAGATTCCACCAAAAATTTGTTCCTTGAGTATTAGTTTTTGAATCGAAAGCTATTTTACCAACAATAAATCCAACCAATAAACGGACGATTAATGTTCCAGGTGCCCAAGCTGCATAAGGACTAAAGATATCAAATATTGCCATTCCGATTCCACCAGATATTGCACCATACTCTTTCCCGAATTTAATTGCAATAATCAATGAAACAAGGGTACCTAGATGCATATACCCTCCAGTAGCCAACGGCCAAGGAACTCCTATATAAGTAAAAACTGTTACTAAAGCAATAAACAACGCAGATAATACTATCTTTTGAACATCATTATTTCTCATCTAAAAAATCTCCTTTTATTATTCAACTAATTGTATTATAATAAAATTGTGTATTTTATAAAATATGCAAAAATTATAATTTTGAGGTGGTCAGATGGATCGTATACATATTCCTTTATACAAACGCCTGTATGAAGATATCAAAGAAAAGATACTTAATAAAGAATTCAAGAAAAACACAAAACTTGAATCAGTCAGAGGACTATCAAATCGTCTTGGCATTTCAACGACTACCGTTGAAAAAGCATATAATCAACTATTGATTGAAGGATATGTCACTAGTTTACCACGAAGTGGGTACATCGTTCTCGATATTATTGAGGTAGAGCAAAAACCTAATCACAGTAATATCAAACCAATTGAATATAAGCGATTTTCAAATAATCAACTTACAAGTGACTTATTTGATGTTAAATCATATAAATCAATCATTAATAAAGTTATCAATTACGATTCAGAACTGTTGTTTACAGAGTGTGATCCCCGTGGAGAACTTGAACTTCGAGAAGAAATTAGAAAATATGTGTTAATCGAACGTGATGTGAAGTGTGATGTCAACCAAATCATCATTGGACCAGGAATCCAATATCTCTTACATATCCTCTTATCACTTCAAAAACTGAAATCAATTAGCTATTTAACTCCAGAATTTAAAAAAGCAATTGATGTCTTTAGAGCATATGATTATACATTGAAACCACGCCAATCTATTAATGAAATACTAAGAATTAAGGCAGATTTTCTATTTATATCACCCAGCAACATTTATCCTACAGGTGAAGTATTAAAAGTAAAAGATAGAACAAAGATTATTAAATGGGCTCAAGACAACAACTCGTACATCATTGAAGACGATTATAACTTTTTTATTCGGTATAACAGTTATACAATACCAAGTATTTATAGTTATGATCAAAATGGTAACGTGATTTATATGGGATCCTTTTCAAAAACAATAATCCCGTCTATCCGAATTAGTTATATGATACTACCAAGGAAACTCTATGAACTATATCAAAGTAGTTATCAAATATACGCTCAAGGCGCAAGTAAATTAGAGCAATTATCACTTGCATATTTCATGAAAGATGGCTTATTTAAGCGCCATACAAAAAAATTATATAACCTGTATAAAGAAAAGAATGATATAATCTTAAGAGAATTAATTAAATATAAAGATAAACATTTCTTCACAATTAAAGGCACTGATAGTAATCTTCATGTCGTATTAAATTTTACAGAGCAAAAGGATATGAATACTTTTATTAAGAATTGTAAACGATACGAACTCCACTATGATGAAATAGCAAATACAAGTAGTATTATTTTCCCTTATTCTGGAATTGAGAACTCTGAAATACCAAATTTAATAAAAGATCTATTTTATAGTATATAAAAGCTCAATGGACTAGTCCATTGAGCTTTTATTATCTTAATTCTGCGTTAAGTATCTTCTTTAGCGATTGTAGAATTTCAGCAACACGTTCATCGACTTCTTTTGTTTCTAATGTTCGTTTTGGGTCTTGAAATTCTAATCTCATAGCGATTGATTTTTGTGATTCATCTAAATTTCCACCGGTAAACTGATCAAAAACACTTACATTAACTAGCATTCTTTTACCAGCTTTAGTGATTGTATCTCTCAACTGTTTTGCTGTTACAGTCTTGTCTACTACAACTGCAATGTCACGCTCAACACTTGGGAATTTATTGATATCTTTAACTTTTTTGAATGTTCGGCGAAGTGAATATAATTTTTCTACTTGTAACTCAAATACATATACATCTTTTAGATCATGATCCTTTTCATACTTAGGATGGCATTTCCCAACAAATCCAATTACACCACTACGATCAACAATAAGCGCTTGTTGACCAGGATGGAGATTTTTATACTCATCAGTTGGTACAAATTCCAAATGTCCTAGTCCAATTTCATCAAATAATGATTGCAACACACCTTTTAAAGTATAAAAGTCAACTACCTCTTTTTTTCCTTGCCATAATACATTACTAAGCAATCCTGTCATCGCACCAGCGATACGAAGTTCCTCGTTATTTTTCGTATATCGTTTACCGAATTCAAAGACAAATTGATTCGGATTTTTACGTGCTACATTATATTGTATCACATCAATAATACCATTTAACGGGCTTAAAGTAAGTGTTGATTTATCTTGAGACATTGGCATCAATAAGTTAACTGTTTCACTCGATAGATTTTCATTTGAAGATACAAAATCAAATTGAACATCCTTACTAATTAGTGAATAAGTAATTAATTCATCTAGTCCTAACCCATTCAAAATTGTCTTTATTTGACGTTTATATATTTGGAAATCACTTAATTTTCCTTGTGAAGACGAATAAGGAATCGTTGTTGGAAGTTGATCATATCCCATAATTCTTCCTACTTCTTCAATTAAGTCTTGATATGTTTTAATATCTTGTCTTCGAGTAGGTACACTTACAAGAAAATCATTATTAATTACTGTATATGTGAACGTAAGACGATCAAAAGTTTCTTGTACTTGTTTTAAAGAATATGTTGTACCCAGAACACGATTAATCGTAGATACTGAAATAGGAATTGAAACTTCATCTAGATTATTGTTTTCAACTACTGAAATGCCATTTAACGATTGACCACTTGCGTATTTTACAAATAAATCAGTTGCCATTTCTAATGCTAAAAGTGTTCTGTTTGGGTCAACTGAACGTTCAAATCTTGTTGATGCTTCACTTCGCAAATCCAAACGATTTGAAGTTTTGCGAATAGAAAACGGATCAAACACGGCACTTTCAAGTAAAATTGTTTTTGAATTTGCATTAATTTCGGTATCATAACCACCCATTACACCACCAAGTGCAATGCTTTTTGTTCCATCGGTTATGACGATGTCTTCTTTTGTTAAACAACGTTCTTTACCATCTAATGTTACCAATTCTTCATTTTCACGAGCCATTCTAACGACAATATCATTTCCTTCTAATAAGTCAAAGTCAAATGCATGTAATGGTTGTCCAGTTTCTAACATTACATAGTTAGTTATATCGACAACATTATTTATCGGTCTGATTCCAGAAGCAATTAATCTTGTTTGGATAAAACGAGGAGATGGTTTAATTTCAATTTGTTCGATAACACGGGCGTAATAAGACGAGCAATTTGGAGTATCCAAGGTTATTTTCACTGGATTTTTCTTTGATATTTCTTTGACTTTAATTGCACGAGGTTTAACCTTTTTATTTAAAATCGCAGCTGTGTCGTATGCTACGCCTAAGACACTTAGTAAATCAGCACGATTAGGTGTTAGGTCTAATGAAAATACATCATCATTAAAGGCCAAAACGTCTAATGGATTGTCTCCGGCTTTACATGCAACTTGAATCTCGTGAATACCCTCTTCATTATGGAACTTCTTATCAATACCCAGTTCACTTAAACTACAAATCATTCCATTTGATTCAACACCACGAATGGTCGATTTTTTAATAACAAACCCGCCAGGCAAGGTTGCCCCAGGTAAACTAACAATAACATGTTGTCCTGTAGCGACGTTTGGAGCACCACATACAATTTGTGAAACTTCACCACCAATATCAACTTTACATACATTGAGTTTGTCAGCATCAGGATGTTTTTGGACTTCTAAAACATGTCCAACAACTACATTAGAAGCTTCTACTAATTTATAAAATTCATCAACTTCTGCGCTATGAAGATTGAAGAGATTACTCAATTCTTCAACACTGACAGGCACGTCAACGAGCTCTTTTAGCCAATTCAGTGATACTTTCATACTATTCCTCCTTTAAAAATTGTTCGATTTTATGGAATACTTCATTTCTAATTTCTCGATCAAAGAATAAGAAATGACTACTATTTACAGAATAACGTTCAACATCATTTTTGATTGTTCTCTCAATATAATCAATGGAACTCTTTTTTACGATTTCATCTTGTAATGTTTCAATAATTAATGTCTTTTGAGTGATCTGGCGCAAGAATTTCCTTGTATAAAACAAGTATTTTTCTAAATGCCAGATATGGTATTTCGGAACTTTTATGAAACGTTTTATGAACTCATTATAAAATATTTTTTGAATTCTTGTGAGGTTTTTATCGTATGCCACACTATAACTTAACCCACGAAGAAATTTTGTGTACTTCGGATTTTTAACGATTGGACTAATTAAGATTAATTTGGAGATTCTTTTACATTTAGCAGCAATAATTGCCGCAGTTGAAGCTCCTAAACTATATCCAATCAGGTATACAGTATCAAAATTTTTCATCATTTCAATTGTTTCTTCGGTGAAACGAACAAAATCTCTTGTTGTTGATTTTGGGAAGTAATCTCCCGTAAATACTCCAGGTAGGTATCCTGGGTAATATACGAAATATCTTTCATCTTCGGATAGTTTTTTATACAGTGCTTTTAACTCCATGCCATTTGTTCCAGCACCGTTTATTATGACAATGAGTTCTTTATTCATCATCTTTTAAACTGCTTGTTGAATCGAGAATCGTTGGTGTAGAAATTACGAATGTCATTGATGCCATATTTCAACATTGCAATACGCTCTACTCCCATTCCAAATGCAAATCCTTGATATTTCTTTACATCATACCCTGCTGCTGTTAATACATTGTTGTTTACTATCCCGGCACCTAAGACTTCTATCCATCCTGTTCCTTTACATACGTTACAGCCTTTGCCGTTACAATTATGGCAACTGACATCAACTTCTACACTTGGCTCTGTAAAAGGGAAATATGAAGGACGTAAACGGATTTCTCTATCTGGTCCAAACATTTTTTTAGCAACAACCAATAGAGTACCTTTTAAATCTGCCATTGATGTTGTTTCATCAACAACAAGTCCTTCAATCTGCATAAACTGATGACTATGAGTTGCATCATCATCATCACGGCGATACACACGCCCAGGACAAATTATTTTAATTGGCCCTTTATCTTTATTATCCAACATCGTACGTACTTGGACAGGTGATGTATGTGTTCTTAATAAGACATCATCAGTTATATAAAATGTGTCTTGCATATCACGAGCAGGATGATTTTTAGGTAGATTCAGTTTTTCAAAATTGTATTCATCAATTTCAATTTCTGGACCTTCCATAATTTCATACCCCATACCAATAAACAAGTCTTCAATGTCTTCGATAATTTGTGTCAATATATGGGTTTTCCCAGCTTCAAATTGTTTACCAGGCAATGTTACATCAATTGTCTCATTTTGTAACTGTTCTTGAACCATGATATCCTCAATAACTGCTTTTTGATCATCAATATAGCCTTGAATAATCATTTTTGCTTCATTGGTAAGTTTACCAAATAATGGACGTTCCTCGTTAGGAAGTTCCATCATCATTTTCATGATATCTTGAAAAGATCCTTTTTTTCCCAAATATTTTGCTTTAACATCATTTAATTCATGAATACTTTTTACCACTGCAATATGTTCTTTAGCTTCTGTGGTTAATGTTTCTAACTTTGCTTTAACGCTCACTATAATCACTCCTTTGTGAAATAAAAAAATCGCCCTTAAGAAATAAGGACGAATTGTTTTCCGCGGTACCACCTTGGTTCTAGATTTCTCTAGCTCTTATCTCTTTAACGCAGAGAAACGGATGCAGTTAACATCTCTCCAAGGATGAATTCATTGGCTCCATTTATAGAACAATTACACCTTTTCTTGTTCTTCTCTAGATAAAATCACGCCAATTACTAATTCCTTATCATTGATTTACATATCATATTATATAGTAGTTTTGGTAATAATTCAAGCGATTAAAAAGCCTTTTTCAAGGCTTTTTATCTTCTTCTTCCAGAAACAATCAGTAACAAACGAAGTAAATCGATATAAAGCCATACAATTGCGACCAATAAACCGATTGTTAAACTCCATTCGTATTCTTTTGAAACACCACTATTAATCATAGTTGCCATTTGATCAAAATCAATCAACAAATAGATGATTGATAAAACGGTACTGAATAGAACGATTGTGACATACAAACTCCAAGAAGCTCCAAGAGAGATGATTCCTGAAATAGAGAATAAAAGGTATAACAAGGTAATGACAATCAACATTACAATCGCTGTCATAAAGAAACTTTTTAATCTGTTTCCTACTTTTAGGATTCCTATAGAATAGAGAACAGCCATAACCGTTACTGTTCCAAATGTTCCTACCAAAGCATATACAACAACATTCATTTCAGTATAATTTTGTACAATCAGACTAAATAGCCCAAGAAATACTCCTTCAAATATTGCATAAACAAATGCATAAATTGGTGCCATTTGCGCATTGCGATGAATCATAACTACCATAATATACGATGCTATAGGGGCAACAATTAATCCTGCAATCATCATTCCAAGAGTTAAGTTTAACGCCTGGTAAGTTGCGAAATAAAACGCAATTCCTCCTGTTAGTAACAACATAAAAATTGTTTTTACAAATACTCCAAAATAACTTGCACTTGTTCCTTCATATCCGTAATCAAATTTTTTGTAAACAGGATTTTCTCCTCTATATTTCATATTGATTCCTCCTAATAAAAATTAATGTGTTTATAATATTATATCACTATCAAAGTGTTGTTCCATAAAATATGTTTTCTTAATAATTTCTTCTTTGGAAAATGGTTGATTTGCAACAACCCATTTTTCCTCAACATCGTCTTTTCTATTTATGATTGCAATCACAGTTCCTGTGAAAGTTTCAAGAGGATGTTCTACTCCTAATATATAACAATCTTGTTCTTCGTTATCAGGAGCCAAAGTTCCAGGGACATACCCGTAATTCACTTTATAAATAAGTTCAGGATAATGTGGGTGAGAAGTCCCGATTGGGCGGTCTATTTTAACGGTGACGAGTTTTCCTATTATACTTTTATCGTTCATATGTCCACCTCCAATATCTTATAACTCAAATAGATTTAATTGTGAATTATCTGGTAGACCTTCAAAACAATTTAGCATTTCTAATTTTGTGAATAGTGTTTTGGAAATGCTTGTTCTTTCAACAACATCATCTTTTGATTTAAACGGTTCTTCGGCGCGTGCTTTCACGATGCTTTCAGCAACGTTGGGACCAAGTCCATCGACGGTAATAAATGGTAAAATCAGACTTTTTTGATCATCGTCAATTATAAAATCACGAGCCTGTGAACGCTCAATTTCAATTGGTTTAAAGTGAAATCCACGTTTCACCATTTCGTTGGCAATTTCTAAAACGGTGTAAAGTCTTTTTTCTGTTTCTGAAGCTTTGTTACCAAGTTCCTTGATGGCGTTCATACGTTTGGTAATTTCGTATTCGCCACCTTGTAGTGCATATACATCAAAATCACTAGCACGTTTTGAGAAATAAGCACTGTAAAATAAGATTGGCTTATAGACTTTGAACCAAGCAATACGTAATGCCATCATTACATAAGCTGTCGCATGAGCTTTTGGGAACATGTATTTGATTTGGCCACATGACCAAATATACCATTCAGGAATATTATGATTACGCATTGTTGATTTGTATGTTTCCCATTTTTGTGGTGAGTTCGCTGCTTTTCCTTTTCGAATGAATTCCGAGATTTCAAACGCAGTTGCTTCAGCCATCCCAAGTGAAATCAAAGTAACCATGATATCATCACGACAACCAATGACTTCTTTAAACGGAATTTTTCCATACGCAGAATTTGATCCCGTTACTAATGTTTTGGCATTATTTAACCATACATCTGTTCCGTGTGATAACCCTGATATTTTCACAATATCTGCGAAACTATTTGGTCGTGAATCACGAAGCATATCACGAACAAAACTAGTTCCCATTTCAGGGATTCCAAAGCTTGCAACTTCACTGTCGATGTCAGCTGGTTTCAAGCCAATGACAGATGTTCCACTAAGTAATTCATAAACTTTTTTATCATCTAGGGGAATATCTCTAGCATCCGTAAATGGAAAATCAAGAGGATGAAGTTTGACATAATCCATTAAATAACGAATCATTGTTGGATCATCATGTCCAAGAACATCGAGTTTAAATAGATTGTCTTCAAAACTATGATAATCAAAATGAGTTGTTCGCCAGCTTGACGTTGTATCGTCAGCTGGAAACTGAACTGGTGTAACATCGATAATTTCTTTATAGTTTGGAACAACAACAATCCCCCCAGGGTGTTGACCTGTTGAACGTTTGACTCCAACGATATTGCTGGCGCGTCGTTCCATTTCTGCTTTACGCATTGATAAATGTTTTTTCTCTAAATATCCACGAACATAACCAAACGCTGTTTTATCCGCAACGGTTGAAATCGTTCCGGCTCGAAAGGCGCGATCTTTTCCAAAGATGGTACGGATATATTCATGAACGATTGGTTGATAATCACCACTAAAGTTTAAATCGATATCTGGCACTTTATCACCTTTGAATCCTAAGAAAGTTTCAAATGGTATTGAATGCCCTTCTTTCAATAACTCTTCACCGCATACAGGGCATGGTTTATTTGGCAAATCAAATCCAGTATCATATTGATCTAAAATCGATTGAAGACCTTCTTCGTTTTGGTTGATACCATATTTTGTTTTTTCATCTGTTGTCATCTTAAATGTTGAAAAATGAGCATGTTTACAATAATAATGTGGTGGCAATGGATTTACTTCGGTAATATCCATTAATGTTGCGACCAAACTACTTCCAACACTTCCCCTAGAACCTACAAGATATCCTTCATCAAGTGATTTTTTTACCAGAAGATGTGAAATGTAATAAACAGTACTGAATTTATTGGTTGTTATGCTTTGAATTTCTTTATCAATTCGCTCTTTAACGATTTTAGGAAGTTCTTCACCATAGATTTTTTTAGAACGGTCTGTGACCATTTTAATCAGTTTATTTTCGATTGACGGTACGCCTTCTAATGCTAAAAAATCATCTGTTGGAGCATAAAGTTGTGGTGTAAATGCTTCAACAAAATCAATTTGATCGTTTATTTTATGTGTGTTAGAAACAACAATCTCATAGCAAACTTGTTCATCCAAGAAAGAAAATTCTTCTAACATTTCTTTCGTAGTACGTAAAAACTGTGAGGGAATTTCGGTGTAGCGTGACAGTGGATGTAGTCCTCCACCAACAACTGGCGTTTGGACATATATATCACGGTATATTTTATCACTCTTTGTGATATGATGTGCATCTGAAGTAGCAACGACAGGGATATCCAGTTCTTTACAAACGCGGATGATTCGGGCGAATGTGTCTTTGATAATATCTTCTGCTCCGTCAATGTCTTCTCCTAAATGTGCATAATCACTTAATGGTTGGAGTTCAACATAATCAAAGAATGGTGCATACGCTTTTAATTCTTCTTCACTTTTATTTAACGCTGTTTCGAAAAAAGCGCTATTCATGCATCCAGAACCAATTAATAGTCCTTCACGATGTTCTTCTAAAATACGTCTTAATAGTCTGGGTTCTTTGTAGAAATATTCTGTATTCGCAAGTGATGTTAAGAGATAAAGATTTCGTAAGCCCACTTGGTTTTTGACGAGGATATTTATATGTTTACTAATGACATATTTATACGCTTCACCTTTGTAACTCAAACGATTCCAGTCTTGAATATTGGTAACACCTTGTTTTCTCGCATCGCGTAACATATGCAAGAAAATATCTGCCGTTGCACGAGTATCAAAAATGGCGCGATGATGTTGGACAAGATCAACACTAAAATATCGGGCAACTGCTTTTAAATTGAAACGTTTCAATCCTTCTCCATAACAGTTTCTAGCAATACTCAGAGTATCAACACTGACAAGTGGTTCTTTATATAAGTTATTTTTATGTAATTCGCTTTCAATAAATCCAATATCAAAATGAGCATTATGGGCAACCATAATCGTACCTTTAAAGAAATCATAGAACTTATGAATTTCGTCTTCAATTAGAGGTGCTCCTACCAAATCAGAATTTTTAATACTTGTAATCTTTGTTGTCAATTGTGAAAGTGATTTTTGTGGATCAATGTATGTTTGGTACTCTTCAATAATTTGATTGTTTTGAATTTTTACGGCTGCAATTTCAATGATTTTATCATAATTAACAGATAGTCCTGTTGTTTCAATATCAAATACTGTATATACGGCATCGGCAAACGATTTATCGATTGGATTGCGAACAATTTGATTGTCTGCTTCATCAATAAATGTGAACTCAGCACCATAGATTGGTTTGATTTTTTTGTTTTTTGTTGCTTTATATAAGTCAGGGAACCCCTGAACAGTTCCATGGTCTGTGATTGCAATTGCTTTGTGTCCCCATCGTTTTGCAACATCAAGGTAATCATTAACGCCACAAATACCATCAAGTGTCGACATTTTAGTATGAACATGCAGTTCAATACGTTTGACATCTTCAACATCTCTTCTTGTATCTTTCGGAACAACACGATTGGTATGTTCAATGATGTTTGCGATTAATATCACTCCATCCGAAAACTTATCATATTGAGCAATTCCTTTTACCTTCATATTCATTCCGACAACAATTTCACTAACAAATGCCTTATCCGTTTGTTCTTTGACAAACTTCTTAACATAAATGCTGTCTTCCTCATCACTAACAATAAACGTGTATAAATCTGTCGTTTGATTAATTCTGCGCTCTTCAACTTTAGTTACTTCGCCTTCAATTGAGAACATTGCTTTATCATTTGCGCTTTTCAATTCATTCAAGGCAATTTCTGTTCGGGGGATGTCAGAAATTTTACTTTTTCCATTACGAACAACGTTATTGTCTAAGTTTATGTAATGGATTTCTTCACTTGAAGTGTCAACATTTTGATATACTTCATTCATAAACTGTTCGTGTTTTTTATCCATTGATTCTTGAATCGATGGTTTTTCCTTTGAAATCTTTGTTGCTAATAGAACATCAAACCCGATTTTTTTAAGTTCTGGTTTCAACTCATATAATAAATCTGTGACAAAAGTAGCATCTTTTGGACAAACCACTTCTAAGCGATTTTTATTTTGTGAAACTTCATAATCAACAATCGCACTAAATCGTGGTTTCTTCTTTGCCATTTGTTGAATAACGAAATCATAATAATCTTCTAATAATTGATAATCATTCTCTTTGAAAGAGATTCGATAATCTGTGCTTTTGATTGATTTTACTTTTTGTGGAATCAATGCTAAGCGGGTAATAAACAGATTGAAATCCTCAATTGGTAAAACGTGATCAAACTCAATATCAAAAAACCAACAATCGTTGGTGTTGTTATATGTTGTCGTAACTTGGAAGTCTTTTAGCTTCCCTTTATAAACGGCTTGTTTGTCTTGTAAATCAAGTGTTTCTAATAATTTTATAAATCTTTTTCTCATGATGTTCACTCCATTTTTATTCCATTAAAATTATACCATAATTACCAATGTTTATAACTGTAAAATAAAAAAAAGTAGATATTATCTACTAATTTTCTTCAAAGTCAATTTCTACTCTACCTGCGATAATTTCCTCAAGTGCAATCCCTACAGGTTTACTACATTTTGCGTCTATTACGACATAGTCAACTTCTTTAATAATTTTTGCGCGTTTTGATGCTGCATACGCTAATTTATATTTCGAATCAATCTTCGTTAATAAATTATCAATCGATGGATAACGTAATCCTTCTTCGTTCTTTGCCATTATTCAACCTCCAACATTTCTTTATATTTATAAATAGATCGTTCCGTTTTAGCATGTTCAGCACGGATAATTGCTAAAATACGATCTGCTGCATTGGTAACTTCATCATTTACAACAATATAATCATACTTATGAGCTAACGGAAATTCACGTTCGGCTTTGTCCATTCGTTTTTGAATGGTGTTGTTGTCTTCTGTTCCCCGACGAAGCAATCTTCGGTATAATGCTTCTTTGTTTGGTGGGGCAATAAAAATAAAGACGCCGTCTTTTGCTTTTTCACGAACTTGTAAAGCTCCTTGAACTTCAATCTCGAGTACTACTTCTTTCCCAAGTTCCATTTGTTCTTCAACCTTATCTTTTGGGGTTCCATAGTAATTACCAACAAATTCTGCATATTCCAAGAACTTGTCGTCTTTAATTCGTTGTTCAAATTCAGCACGACTTACGAAATAATAATCAATACCATCTAGTTCACCTTCACGAGGTGCTCTTGTTGTCATTGATATTGAATAAACTAAATCATGTCCCTCTAGTTCAAAAAGCGCTTTACGAACAGTCCCTTTTCCAACACCAGAAGGACCACTTAATACAACTAATAAACCGCGTTCGTTGAGTTTCATTAACCATGTCCCTCCTTTTGGGATAATTAGCATTATATTATTTACTTTATATAATAACATATAATCTAAAAAAAAGAAGTATTTGCATCACTTTTTTAATAAATATTGTGAAATATGTTATAATGACCGTGGTGATAGATATGAGTTTTGATGGAACGTTAGTAAAAAAAGTAACTAAGGAATTACAAGACACTTTAACCACTGGTAGAATAACAAAAATCTACCAGCTTTCTAACTATGATTTACTATTGATGATCCATGCCAAATCTATCAAGCAACAGTTGATTATTTCCGCATCACCAAACTATGCCCGTATTCATCTTACAAATTTCACTAAAGAACGTCCAGAACAACCACCACAATTCGCAATGTTTTTAAGAAAGCATATTGAAGGTGGGATCGTTCAAGACATTACACAATATAATAATGATCGTGTCATTACATTTGATATCTTAAAACGAAATGAACTTGGCGATCAAACAATCAAAAAACTCATTGTTGAAGTAACTGGACGTCATGCCAATATCATCGTCACCGATGATCAATTTAAAATCATTGATGCCTTGAAACATAATATGCCATTTGAAGGAACAGCACGCACCATTTTCCCGAGTGCTAGTTATCAATATCCACCTTCAAATAAGATTAATCCTTTTGATGAAATAAAAACAAAAGAATGGTTCTATTCACAAAGCGAGATTACCGAGCATTCACTTTTAGAAGCCTTTGAAGGTATTTCCCCGCTCTTTACAAAAGAAGTGATGTTTCGTCATCTAAGTGGCCTTCGAATGTATGATGCTTTTATAGGGATACTTTATGAACTTAATCCAGTGATTATTGCCGGGAAGAAAGACTACTTTTATTACACTGATCTGCTACATATTCAAGGCGAAAGAAAAGTTTTTACAATGATGAATGATATGCTTGATCGTTATTATCTTGATCGTGATGCAATGGATATTACACGTGAAAAAAGCAAAAACATTGTGAAATTGGTCCGCAATCATATTGAGAAAGCAAAATATAAAATCGAGAAGTTAACCAAAGAATTGAAACAAACAGATAAGCGAGATACCTACAAAATCAAAGGGGAACTGATTCAAGCAAATCTTTATAAAGTTGCGAAAGGTGATTCCGTTTTGAACTGTCTTAATTACTATGATGATACCGAAATTTCAATTGTTCTTGATCCCAAAAAAGATGCGATTGGCAACATGGAAAAATACTTTAAAAAATATAAGAAACTCCGCGTCAGTATCCCATATCTTCACGCTCAAATTAGTGATGCGAATAATGAACTACAATACTTTTTAGAATTAGAACACCAAATGGAATATGCGTCACTGAAAGATATCGAGGAAATCAAAGACGAATTAGAACAACTGAAATATATCAAACATCATCAAACGAAGCATAAGAAAAACAAAAAACCAAATTATGATACCTATTTCACTCCTTCAGGAGTCGAAATTGTTGTCGGAAAAAATAACCTTCAAAACGAATACATTACGCATAAACTCGCTCACAGAACCGATGTTTGGTTTCATACCAAAGGTGGTCCCGGAAGTCATGTTGTTGTCAGAGAAACATTCCCACTTTCCGAAGAAACGATCCGTGCTGCCGCAAATCTAGCAGCCTACTTTAGTAAAATGCGACGTTCAAACAGTGTTCCTGTTGACTATGTATTAATTAAACACCTTAAAAAAGTTCCCGGAAAAATAAATAGTTTTGTAACATATACCAATCAAAAAACAATCTATATCGATCCTGATGAAGATGCAATATTACAATTACAAAAAAAATAGGAGAATTTCCTATTTTTTATTTGAAATAAAAAACCTCGATAATATCAAATATTATTGAGGTTTTTTCAAAGAGAGTGTTTCTCCTATAGAGTTGCTATTTTTTGCTTTTGTTTTTGATTTCTAATTTTACCATTTCCATAAATTCTTCAACCGAAACAGTACATTGTTCTGTTTCCCCGAACTTACGATATGTTACTTGATTAGAATCTACTTCGTTATCTCCAACTACCAATTGATATGGTATTTTTTGAGTTTGAGCATCACGAATTTTATAACCTAGTTTTTCTTCTCGTAAATCTAGTTCACTACGAAGATCTTCATCAATAAATAAATCATTCAATTTCTTCGCATAAGCACCGTGTGCTTCTAAATTTACTGGGATTAATTTGATTTGGATTGGAGCTAACCATGTTGGAAATGCGCCTTTGTATTGTTCTAATAAGATACTCATTAAACGTTCCCAAGTTGAAATTAACCCACGGTGAATTACAACTGGACGATGTTTTTCACCATCGCTACCAATATATGTTAAATCGAAACGATCTGGCAATAAGAAATCTAATTGGACCGTACTCATGGTAATGACATGTCCCATTGCAGTACGAACTTGAATATCAATTTTTGGACCATAAAAAGCAGCTTCACCTTTCATTTCAGTATATTCAATTTTTTCTTCTGCGAGGATTTCTTTCATCATTGTTTCAGCCATATTCCAAAGTTCAATGTTGTCATGGAATTTACCTTTTTTATCATCACGTAAAGCAAGTTCAACATAATCAATTTCTAATCCTAAATCATTAATTGCTTCTAAGATTAAATAATACGCATCTTTTACTTCTTGTTTGATTTGATCCTTGCGGACAAATAAATGAGCATCTGTCAGTGTCATCGCACGAACACGTTCTAATCCGCTTAATGCTCCACTTGCTTCGTAACGATGTTGTGTTACGATTTCGGCGTAACGAATTGGCAGGTCACGATAACTACGTAAATCAGATTTATAGACTAACATATGATGAGGACAACTCATTGGACGAAGAATAAATGTTTCTCCATCACGCTCCATCACCGGAAACATATTATCACGATAATTTGCCCAATGACCACTAATTTCATATAGTTTTTTAGTACCTAAAGCCGGTGTTGAAACATGAAGATATCCAGCTTTACGTTCTAATTTATAGACATAATCTTCCAATACTTTTCGAACTGTATATCCATTTGGTAACCACATCGCAAGACCTTGTCCGGCATCATTATTCAATTCAAAGATTTTTAATTCTTTTCCAAGTTTTCGATGGTCACGTTCTTTGCGTTCTTCTAAGATTTGAAGGTGGTTGTTCAATTCTTCTTCTGTATACCAAGCTGTTCCATAAATACGTTGTAGTTGATCACGATTTGAGTCCCCACGCCAATATGCTCCTGCCAAACTTAATAGTTTGAAGAATTTGATATTCTTGGTGTTTCCAATGTGTCCTCCACGACACAAATCTGTAAATTCTCCTTGATTATAAAGGCTAATTATTTCCCCTTCAGGAAGATCACTGATTAGTTCAACTTTGTACTTGTCTTCTTTAAAAAATTCCAAAGCTTTTTCCTTTGGTAATTCACTACGTTCAATAACAACTTGTTCTTGAGCGATACGTTTCATCATTTTTTCAATTTTGATTAAATCTTCTTCTCTCAACATTTCTCCAGCATCAATGTCGTAGTAGAATCCTTCACGAATTGCTGGACCTACTCCAAATTTTGCGTTTGGATACAAACGTTTGACAGCTTGTGCCAATAGATGAGCAGCGCTATGATTTAGAACTTCAAACGCTTCACGATCTTTCTTTGTGACGATTCTGATTTCAGCATCCTCTAAAATCGGACGATTCAAATCGTATAGTTCGCCATTCACGTATCCTGCGACACTTATTTTTTTCAAACTTGAAGAGATACTTCCCGCGATTTCTTCAATTGTTATTCCATTTTGAAACTCTCGTTTTGATCCATCTGGAAAAGTAATAAAAATCATTTGTTGCACAACCTTTCTAATATAAAATAAAAAAAATCGCCCTTAAATAATAAGGACGAATCATATCCGTGGTACCACCTTTGTTCTAGAATTTTTCTAGCACTCAATGCTGGTAACGACAGCGTACGGGAACCGATTAAGGTCCTACTCCAAGGTAGTAATCATGGCATGGTATTTGATAGTTTTCACCAATTCTATCTCTCTGTAAAATCCATAAGCGATGATGTTGTCCTCTTCTTTGTAGTTCATTAATATTATAAACCATTTACAATGATTGTCAAATACATTTACATTTTGATTTCATTATTAAGTGTGAGTTCCTTAATTCGTTTAGCAATTCTTAATGCTTTAATATTATCGGTTTCTTTACTAAATCTTGCGAAATGTTCTTCCAATAATTGTTTCAATGTGTAGTTCGAACTAAAGAATGTTGGTTTATTATCTAGTAAACGATATTGTAAGATTGGTCCTAAGACTTCATCACGAATCCATACACTGTTACTTTCGCCACCAATATCATCTAAAATTAAGATTGATACTTGTTTTAATTGACTGATGACACCTTCGACAGTGTTGTCCCCAACTCGCGATTTAAACTCTCGAACTAAATCTGGATAATACGCAATAACAACATCAATTTTTCGACGCATTAGTTCATTAGCTAAGGCACTTAAAACATAGGTTTTTCCAACGCCATTTGGACCATGTAGATATAACCCTTTAGGTGTTTGCCCGTTCACATATTGTGAAATAAAACTGATTAATTTATTTTGAACCAATGTTTTATTTTCACCACGCCCAAAATCAAAGTCATCAAAATTTGCTTGATAAATTGAAGATGGTAAATGCATCGCATTAATATGTTCTTGGCTTTCCATCATATCAATGCGTTGTTGCATAAATTGACATTCCTTATAATACTGAATTACTTGTTTGTTTTTATATACTAAGACTGGTTGGTGACCTTTATTGTCCTGTGTACAAGTTGATAGTCCTTGACAGTTTTGACAGCGATCTTGTTCCACTTTAAAACTCAAAAATGTCAGTAAATCATTTTCAATTTGTTCACTTGTTAAATCATGTTTTAAGAAGAAGTTGCGTAATAAAGTATCATCCATTAAGTCATCGATGATTTTCTCTTTATTTACTTTTTGATAAGAAAATTTAAGTTCATTCATGTTAAAACTCCTTCATCATGTCAGTAACCCAATCAGGTTCAAATTTCTTTTGATTTTTATTGGTTCTACGTTTGTTAGACGTCTCTTTATATTTTAATGTTGCATTATAAGCATCTTCAAATGTTTTGACACCATCACGAATCCACGATGTATAGATGGTGTTAATGAATGAAAATCCTGGTAACAGATTTCCATCAGTTGATTGGAATGCGTACAACAACAAGAAATTGATAACTTCTTTTGGTAAGTCGAGTTCGCTTTCAACTTGGAAAATTGTTTCAAGTTCTTTTTTACTTGGTTTTGAACCTGTCAGCTCAATCAATAAATCCTTAGGATTATGTTTTAAACATAACTCTTTGATGGTTTCGACTGTAACATCAATATGTTCATACTCGGTTTCTTTCACGGTATCTTGAAGGGTATTTTGAACTACACTTGCCCAGTACTTACAGCGTTTATTGAGTTTGTCCAAATTGACATTCTTATCATTATCAACAGAGTCCATATATGCTCTTTGCATCGATGATTCATCCAACTCATAGACATATGAAAAATGAGTAATTTGTTCTTTGATTTTGTTGGTTAATTTACGACGATCGACAAAGTTTTTCGAAAGACCTTCCAAAAAGATATCCCAATCAAAATCATGATTTATTGTGATTTTTGATTTGCTGCGACGTAAAAATGACCCATTTGTTTCAATGTTTTTAGGAATCGTTTCAAAAACTTCATCAAAATTGGTAGTAATGTTTTTGAATCCATCTTTTTCTGTATTAGAAATACGGAACAAACTAGAAATTTCATCAAATTCAACTTGGCCAATTTTATGATATAAATATGCTCCTAAACTTCCGTCTTTGATAAATTCTTCGGCAGTAACTGGTGCTTTTAATTCATATAAGAACATTTCCTCATTTTGATAGACAACGAGTAATCCGATTGCTTCTAATGTTTTACGTGCTTTAAGAAATTCATCCGGAGTAAGTGTTAAAAGATCAAAGATTTTTCCATGAAGATACTCTGGACTCTTTAAACGCGAACGATCAATGAGCGACCATAGTAAGGTATATAATGAAAAAGCACGACATCCAATTAATGGTTGGTAAAGCAACGTTACAACGTTGCGCTCATCAATGTCGATATTTTGATATGTGATTAATTTGAAACGATCTAACTTCATGGATACCCCTCTCTTTTACGGGTGTAGACTAACGCCTTTAAAATTTAAATTTTGAGATAAATACTGATATAATTTCAATATTGTTTTTTTGGGAATATTCATCCCAATTAGAGTATAGACTTGAACTTTGATATCAACAGCGGTTTCAAGTGGTGTTGTTTGAATGATGGATACGACAATGTGCATCGAACTTGATTGTAAAAGAACTTCACCATATTCCTCATTAACACTTTGAACAATCAGCTTATTTGCTTGGGCATAACGTTCCACTTGTTCCTTAACTTTTAAAAAGCTTGATTTGAAATATTTGGTACGCAAATCTGTGTTTTCGTGTAGTTCTTTGGTTTCACAGATTGTGCTAAAAAAGCCCATTACATCACCTCTAATTCTTGCATTACATGATTAAACGCTTTTTTTGTTTCTAAAATGCTATGGGTATTATCAATGACAAAATCTGCCTTTTTAATTTTTTCAGCAAGTGTCATTTGGGAACTGATCTTATCAATAGCATATTTTTTCGAAATATTATCTCTTGACATCAATCGTTCGATTTGATCTTCTTCTTCCACAAACACAACAATGTTAATGTCTGTATATTGATCAAAATGTGTTTCAAATAATAAGGGAACATCTAAGACAATCCATTTTGTTCCAAGTTCTCGATGTTTTCTTATTTCTGCAAGAACAATTTCCCGTACTTTGGGATGAATAATACTATTGAGAAGTTCTCGAGAATGGTCATCTGTGAAGATAATCTTGCCGAGTTCTTTCCGATTTATTTCTTTATCGGAATGTAGAATCTCAGCTCCAAAATGTTTGATAATTTCATAATAAGCTTCATTGCCTTTTTTCATAACTTCTTTGCTAATTACATCAGTATCGATTAATGGCACATTGGCTTCTTCAAACATTTTAGCAACAGTACTTTTTCCAGAAGCAATTCCTCCGGTAAGGCCTAATACTTTCGTCATAGGATTCCCTCCTTTAATGCTTGAGTTAAATTATATCACAATTTTGAGAAACTAAAAAGAAGTTCAAAACTTCTTTTTTATGTTTTTTTCTGACACACCGGGCAAAAATACGTTCCTCTTCCATTGACCTTTATTTTTTGAATTTCGGTTTTACAAATTCGGCACTTTTCTCCTTGTTTTGTGTGGACAAAGAGTTCGTTTTGAAATCGGCCAGTGACCCCTAAACTTGATGTGTAACTGCGGATTGTGGTTCCACCTAACTCTACAGCCTTATTTAGAACAAATTTGGCGTTGTCTACTAGCTGAGCATAATCCTTTTTGCGTAAATTTGACGCAGGGGTTTGAGGGTGAATTTTTGATAAGAATAAAACTTCATCAACATAAATATTACCTAGACCAGCAATAATTGTTTGGTCGAGCAGTGCTGTTTTAATCGCAATGGACTTATGTTGCAATTTTTCCTTTAAATAGTTTGAGGTACATAGTGGATGAAACGGTTCATACCCCATTTTCGTAATTGGACTATTGGTATAGATTTCGGAAACAGGAACAATATCAAAGGTTCCAAATTTTCGGGAATCATGGTAGCGTAATGTTTCTCCATCTTCAAAATAGATTATCATATGTTCGTGTTTGTCCCGAGGAAGATCCATATTTTTGATAAAATATCGTCCTTCCATGCGTAAATGAGAGAGTAATGCAGTATCACCCAAAATAAAGATAAGATATTTTCCATAACGAAGAATATCGGTGAACTGTTTACCAACTAACTCTTTATGTAATTGTTTTGCATCAATATTTCGTAACATTTTATCGTAAAAGATATCCACATCACGGATTGTTTTGTGTAAAACAAGTTTTTTTAGTGTATTCCGTACTGTTTCAACTTCAGGAAGTTCAGGCATTATTTACCCCATTTATTACGAAATACACGTTTTTCTTCATAACGAATTTTAGCGATTTTCTCTTTTAATGGATGGCCAACGGCAATCACTGCAAAAGGAACATGTCCTTCTGGGAAAGCAAACATTTCTCCCAAATGAGCAACACGTTCTTCGAGTGGATAAACACCAATCCAAACGGCACCTAAATCAAGGTTCGTTGCTTCTAGTAAAATGTTTTCAGTCGCAGCTGAAATGTCTTGCACTGCCATTAGTGGTGAACGATCAGTTGGTCGTAACACGGGGATAATGGCAATTGTTGCTGTGTGAAGTGGCCATGCACCTGAATGCATTGTTGCCATGTAATCTAAAAGATTTCGATCATCAACAATAATAAAATCCCATGGTTGTTGATTTTTCGAACTTGGTGCTTGCATTCCCGAAATTAATAATTTCTTAATAAACACTTCACTAACTTCTTGACTTGTAAATTCTCTTACACTAGTTCTTCTTGTCATTAAGCTCATAACTATTCCTCCGGATTGACATGTACGACGACATGACATATTTTTTCGTCACTATATAAAGTATCGCTAACAAGTTTTGCGATATTATGACCTTCAGTTACAGTTATTGTTCCATCAACACGAATATCAACCAAAGCCTGATAATAAGGACCATAAGTAATCATATCGAGATTATCAACTGAGATAACCCCTTTGATTGCGTTGATTGTTTTACTATACTCTACACAAACTGCTTTTGATACAGCTTTTCCTTGTAATGATCGGATGGCATTAAAAATTATTTCTAATCCAATCTTAACAATGAAAACAGCTATGATGATTGATGCAATTTTGTCACCCTTTAATAAGAATGCCCAACCAACTTTTTCACCAATAATGACACTGATAATCCCAATAAATACTACAGTACTACTGAAGACATCAGTTAACGATTCTTTTCCAGACGCTTGAATGATTTGACTGTCTAGTTGGTTCCCTTTTTGAATGAGATAACGAGCTAAAAAATATTTTAGAATAACAACAAATACAACAACAGCTAAACTAATAATATTAGGTACAATGACAACCTCATTGAAATTAACAATGACAGTTTTGGCTAAATTATAGGCAATGAAGATAATTGATAGACCCAAAAAGAAACTTAAGATATATTCAAATTTACCATGACCAAATGGATGATCTTCATCGGCTGGTTTTAGACTGTGTTTGATTCCAAGAATAACAAAAATATCACTCAATAAATCACTAGTACTATGAATCCCGTCGGCAATCAAACTGACACTACCAAATAAAATCCCACTTGTGATTTTTACAACTATTAAAAAGATATTGACATAAAAGCTTTTAAACATTACCTGTTGATGTTGCATATTGTCACCTTATTTCGTCTCGTATAGATTATCACCAAGTGCACTATCTACTTTTAATGGCACAGATAATGTGACACAGTGTTCCATAACCTCTTTAACAAGTTGAGATATTTGAACAGTTTCCGAATGGTGAACGTCAAAGACTAACTCATCATGAATTTGTAATAGTAACTTGGTTTTTAAATGTTTTTTCTGTAATTCTTGATCTATCTTGATCATTGCGATTTTTATTATATCAGCTGCGCTTCCTTGAATCGGTGCATTCATCGCATTGCGTTTTCCACTTTCTCGTTGCATATAAATGCTACTGGTAAGTTCTGGTAAATATCGGCGACGATGATATATTGTTTCAGCATAACCTAATGTTTCAGCATCACTTACAACACGGTCCATAAATCCTTTGATTCCTGGAAATGTTTCATAATATTTTGTAATAAAGCGTTCCGCATTTTTTGGTGATATCTGAATTCCTTCCGACAAACCCCATGCACTTTGGCCATAGATAATGCCAAAATTTACTGCTTTTGCTTGTCGTCGTTCTAGTGAAGTAATCTCCTGTTTACCAAAAATAGTTTGCGCTGTTTTTGTATGAATATCTTCATCATTTTTAAACGCTTCAATTAGAACTTCTTCTTGTGCCATATGCGCAAGAACGCGTAATTCAATTTGTGAGTAATCACTTGCGAGTAATTGATTTTGTGGTGAAGGAATGAATACTTTACGAATTTCTCTTCCTTCTTCGTAACGAATCGGAATATTTTGAAGATTGGGTTCAACACTACTTAAACGTCCTGTCGAAGTGAAAGCTTGACGATAAATTGTATGAATTTTTCCATCTTCGTGAATGGCTTGTTTCAAACCAATAATATATGTTGAATACAACTTTGAGAGTGTTCGATATTCTACAATTTTTTCAATAATTGGATGGTGTCCTTCTAATTTGTTTAAAACATCAATATTAGTGGAATATCCCGTTTTTGTTTTTTTACCAAATGGTAATTGTAGTTTATCAAACAGGACTTCTCCTAATTGTTTTGGACTTGCGATATTAAACTCATACCCTGCAAGATCAATTATTTCTGTTGTTAAGGTTGCAATCTTCTTTGCAATTCTAACATCAAGTTCTTCTAGTCTAACTTGATCAATTTTGATACCTTCTATTTCCATTTTAGCTAAAACTGTCGCAAGTGGCAACTCCATTTTATAAAATAAGTCATATTGATTATTTTCCTGAAGTTGTTTTACCAAATCCGCTTTTAATTTTAAAATAGCTTCAGCTTTTTTTACTGCATAATTTGCATATACTGATTGCTCAGGAATGTTATATTTTGCTCCTTTGCCATATACCTCTTCCAAATATGGTACATCGTCATATTCAAAATTAGATACAATAACACGAAAGTCTTCTTTTGTATTGGATGGATTTAACACATATGTTGCAAGTAACAAATCAAACTCTACGCCATCTAAATGGAATTGGTTGTTTTGTAAAATAACTTGCATCTTTTTTACATCAAAAACACTTTTTTTCATATATGGATCACTTAAAAACATCTGTAAATTCAGTGATGAATGAATGAAGTCATACGGAATAAACACTCTTCCCTTTTCATTTATTATCGCAAATCCAAGTGGTTTTGCGGTATGATAATTCTCTCCAAAAGTTTCTAAAATTACGATACTGTCTTTACGGAGATAATCATCAATATCGTACTCATTTGTGATTAGTTTGTAAGAAATGTTTTCTTCTTGAACTTCTGTTTTTTTATTAAATCGTTTGATTAAAGAATGTAATTCTAATTCTTTAAAAAACGTCATCATTTTTTCCTCATCTACACCTTGATACTTCACTTCATCTAAAGTGAACTCAAAAGGTACATCAGTTTTGATTGTAGCAATCTCTTTACAAAGAAGCGCATCTTGAAAATGTTTGCGAATTCGTTCTCCCAATTTCCCTTTAATTTCATTTTGGTTTTTGAAGATATTTTCAAGTGTTTCATACTCTTGTAATAGTTTAACCGCTGTTTTCTCCCCAACACCAGGAACACCTGGCAGATTATCACTAGCATCACCCATCAACCCTTTTAAGTCTGTGACTTGTGAAGGGTGAACACCCATTTGCTCGTACAGATAATCGGGAGTATAAGATATGTAATTTTGCATTCCTTTTTTACTGCTTCTAAGCGAAACCTTGTCGTTAATAAGTTGTAATAAATCTTTATCATTTGAGATCAATTCAATTTCATCAAATTGATCGTAATACTTGGTAGCGTATGTTCCAATAATGTCATCTGCTTCAATCAGTTCGATTTCACGTTGTTTGACACCAAGGACATCAAGTGATTCTTTGATTAAGTCAATTTGTGAACGAAATTCTTCTGGCATTGCTTTACGTCCACCTTTATATTCTGGAAATTTATCATGACGAAACGTCTTCCCTGACTTATCAAATGCGACTAAAATATGTGTAAAATCTTCATTTAATAAACTGTTCATCATCCCTACAAAACCAAAAACAGCATTGGTATACTGCCCTTTTGAATTTTGCATTAAATTTCCACTATACGCAGTTCCATAATATGCTCGGAACATGATATTTGAACCATCTACTAAAATTAATTTTTTCATCTTTTCCACATCCTATACGTTATCTCTATTTTACCATAAAAAAGAGATTATAAAAAAAATACTCACTAAAAGTGAGTATTATTTTCCAGCCTTTTCTAAAAATGAAACGATATCCGATACTGCTTTAATCTTAGTTGCTTCGTTATCGGCGATTTCTACATCAAATGCTTCTTCAACTGCCATGATTAACTCAATCGCGTCTAATGAGTCCGCCCCTAAATCTTCTGCAAGATCAGAATCGATTTGAATAGTTTCTGCCTCAATACCTAGTTCTTCTGCAATAATGTCTTTTACTTTCTCAAAAATCATTGTTCCACTCCTCAGGTTTTTAGTTAAATTTATTATATGCGTTATACCTTGTTTTGTCAACTAAATACACGGTTTAAAGGGGTAATATTGCTATATTTATTTGATTTTGCGTTATTTAACTGTGTTGATTTTTTATCATACATTAAATATTGCGTTTTTATAAAATTCACTTTTTGTTAAAGAAGAAATAAAAAAAGATGGTTTTACCCATCTTAATTATTTTTTTGGTAAATTGCATACAATCCTTTTAATAATAAGTGTTCATCAAATATGTATTCGTTTGGTAAAACATCTACCATGTATCGTGATGCTCCTCCGGTAATATATACGTCAGGATTTGTTTGATATTTTTGTTTGATATCATTGACAAGTCCTTGAACCATATGAGCATGTCCATGTAATAATCCAATATTTAATGAATCTACTGTGTTGGTTCCAACAACTTGTGATTTATTTTTAAATTCGAATTGTATCAATTGGGAAGCGTGTCCGATTAAAGCATCTTTTTGGGTCATTAATCCTGCACTAATACTAACACCCTTTATCTCACTTTTTTCGGTGTATGAAATTGTTGTTGCTGTTCCCATATCAACAATAATAAATGTGTCTTGGTTGTAATTTTCTTTGACCCCAACTGTGTCACATACAATGTCAGTTCCTAATTCTTTAGGATTATCAATTTTAATTTTCATGTTTGTTTTAATCCCGGGACCAACAAAGATTGGTTCAATATTTAAATACTTTAGTGAAAGATTTTTAAAAATAATATTGAGTTCAGGAACAACACTGGAAATCATCATTCCAGAAACATTTTGAAGAACATATTGAAGTAGTACATAATACTCATCGACACTTTTGTGACGATCAGTGTTGAATCGATAAGTTTCATGAATACCATTTTTGTATTTAGCTAAGACAATATTACTGTTTCCTATGTCTACTAAAATTACCATTATACCACCCTATTCTGAATCTTTATATACAAGTAAACGTTGTGCGATTGGTCCTCCAACAAGTCCAGCTAGAATTGCTTCTAAAAACCCATTTGAAATTAATACTCCCCATATAAATGGCAAGATTGATGCTGTAACACCTAAAGAAACTAACGTCTCTTCACCGATGAGATACAGCGGGATTAGTACAAGTATAGTATGAACAATTGTTGAAACAACCATACTTGTTGTGATTGCTACAAAAGGATTTTTGATCCATCTTCTAGCTAATAGATAAATCTCGTATAAGAAGTATCCAAATAGTACACGTGGTAAAACAGAAATTAGGGGATTTTGGAACAGCATATCAACTGGATTTGCTGGTCTCATAAAGGCAATGATTAAACTCATAATACCAAATACAGCACCTAAGTAAATCGCTGCTTTTCTTCCCCCAAAGATTCCACCAATTAAGACAGGAATGTGAATTAATGTTAAACTGATGGCAAAGATTTGAATAAATCCTAACATTGGTACAAGAGCCATTACAACGATCATCGCTGTAAAAACGGAAATCACTGAGATTTCATAAACTTTGTTGTTTTTCATTTTCTTTCTCCTTTTTAGGCCACGATGGGTCCCATAATTTGAATTTATGTTTAATTTCTATTAAACGTTAGATTTGATTTCTGCAACAACATCTTGGTTTAGCATCGTAATAATTGCTGTTACAATTTTTTTCACTTCAGCATGATCTAGTGTACTAATCATTGAAGTTGTTGAATGGATGTATCTTGCAGGCATTCCAATTGTTGCTACTAAGACACCATCATTAGCAAGTTGGACACGAGCTGAGTCGGTTCCACCCATTGATTTATAATACTGGAATTTGATTCCTTCTTTTTCTGCGATATCCATAATGAATTTTTTCATACCTTGATGCATAATTTGACTTGGATCATAGAAACGAAGCATAAACCCTTCTCCTAGTTTTCCTGAAACATCATCACCCTCAAATACATCAGCACAAGGGCTACAATCAACAGCGATAAAGACATCTGGATTTACTAATCCTGCAGCTGTTTGTGCACCACGAAGTCCTACTTCTTCTTGAACTGTTGCCCCAACATATAGTTCACAGTCTAATTGCTTTTTATCTATATCTCTAGCAATTTCCAAACTCATTCCACATCCGAAACGATCATCCCAAGCTTTGGAAATGATTTTTGTTCCATCTTTGGTAACAGTATAATTATTATGGGCAACAATTTGTTGGCCAATTTTAACACCAAGTTCGATTGCATGTTCTTTACTATTTGCTCCAATATCCAATTTTAAATCTTTAAATTCTAAATTAGCTGGTTTTTCACTAGTACCACGTAATAAATGTGGTGGTTTTGATGCGGTAACCCCAGGAATTATCTCTAAGTCATCAGTATAAATATTCATATGTTGTGATAAAAACGTATTACCATTAATTCCGCCAAGGCTAGTCATACTAATCAATCCGCTTTTTTCAATACCTGTAACCATTGCACCAACTTCGTCCATGTGTCCTGCAAGCATTACTTTTGGTCCTTTTGATCCTTTATTGATGACACCAAAAATACTTCCTAATTTGTCTTCAATAATTTCGTCAACATATGGTTTTAAGTTTTCACGCATATACTCACGCACAGGTTTTTCAAAACTTGGTGTTCCTGGTAAATCCACTAAATCACGATATAATTTATCCACTATCTTTCCTCCTTGAATGTTGTGATTAATTGATATATTTTATTTCCTTGTTTACTAAACTTTTCTTCAAATTCTGTCATAATATTATCTTGGTTACAATCCGCGTGTAAATCATATGTTATATCTTTGATATCCATAGGATACTTTGATACTTCTTCAACAGAATAATCAAATAAGCGTCGATTATCTGTCTTAAACCTTATTTCTCCCAATGGTAACATAATGGATTGATACATCGCTAAAAAACGTTTGTTGGTTAATCGTCTTTTTTGATGTCGATCTTTTGGCCAAGGATCACTAAAGTTTAAATAGATGCGGGAAATACTATGAGGAGTAAATATTTCTAACAAATCTAAGGCGTCTGCGCGAAGTAAAAGTAAATTATCTAATGGTTCTTCTAGCACTTTTTCAAGTGCCCTTACAATGACACTATCAAAACGTTCAATACCGATAAAATTGATATTAGGATGACTCTTGGCTAAAGTATGAATAAACTGTCCCTTACCCATCCCAATTTCAATATAGATTGGCTGTGTTGTTGTAAAGAACGAAAAGATGTCAATCTTTTTATCTTTTTGATAATCTAAAATATATGCTTCATTTTCTTCAATTAATTCTCTTGCACCACTAACATAACGTAGTCGCATAATAAATCACACCTTTTTGCACATTTATCGTATTACAAATCAGGACTATTTTCAAGATATTTAATAAAGAAATCAACAAGTTCCGGATCAAACTGTTTTCCTTTATTAATCAAGAGTTCATTTTTAGCTAATTCCTTAGAAATTGGTTTTTGATAATGACGACCACTAATCATTGTATCATAGCTATCTGCGATGCTGATGATACGTGCGTAAAGAGGAATTTGGTCTTTTTCAAGTTGATGAGGATATCCGGTACCATCGTAACGCTCGTGATGATATAGAACCGCCAAAGCAATCTCTTCATTATTAATAATATTCGAAGCTATTTTAAAACCACTCTCACAATGTGATTTCATTTCTAACATTTCAGTGACAGTCAATAACCCTGGTTTATTCAAGATTGTCTCACTAATGGCAATTTTACCAATATCATGAACTTGGCTAATCAAACGTATTTCTTCTACTTCGTAAACCCGACTATGTCCAGCTAAACGTAATAATTCCTCTGCGTAAACAGCAACTCGCTCACAATGTTCCTTTGTCTCTTCTGTTTTTTGATGAAGAGTTTCCATTATTGTATTTACAGAATGTGATTTACGACTACTACGCTCCATTAATTTATGATGATACATTCTATTTTCGGCCAATCGGAACATATCTTCAAATATCATTTCTTCTTGCATAATCGAATACCCAACAGAAATATCAACATGTATCCCAAACAAAATTATTTCAGTGACAAAATCTTTTATTTTATTCTTATATTGTTCTAAATCATCAAATGTTTTGTTATTTGTTAAAATGGCAAATTCATCACCACCCAAACGAGCGATTACTTCATCTGTGAAGGTATCACTTAAATAGTTGGCAAAACTAACGAGAAGTTTATCGCCTTCCAAATGTCCAAATGCATCATTAATTAATTTCAACCCGTCAATATCACAAATCAACATTCCAGGATGCTCATCAAAGGAAATGTTTTTGGTATGTTCCTCAAAGTAATTACGATTAAAAAGTGATGTCAATGTATCTCTAGTTGCTAGATACTCGATACGCTCAGTTGATTTTTTTCGATCCGTTATATCAATAACCGTCCCTTGATATTTATTTTGTAATCCTGACATCATTTCAACAACTGTTATTAAAAAATATTTGTCACGATCATTTTTTTGATAACGAGTTTCAAATCTTTTGAGTTCTCCTTTTTCAACAAGTAAGTCCATTATGGAATTGCTTTTTTGGTCAAAGACATCAAAGAAAGAAGGTTCTTCTAAATTGAAGAGAATTTTAAAACTCTCATTAATTATAGTTATATTAAAGTTTTCATCTAAAATAAATATTCCCGCAGGAGAAGTATTAAATATTTGACGGAAAGAGCGATTGGTTCGCTCCATTTCTGATTTAATATGTTGATCACCAGTTATATCACGTAATATACCAAATACTTTTGATGTCTTTCCCTCATCATTTTTAATGCCAAAAATGGATGATTGAAGATATTTAATTTCACCATTGACATACGCTCTAAATTTTGTAGTTTCGCCTACAGAATCGGTAATAATTGAATCAGTTGAACGATCAAATACATGTAAGTCAGCTGGGTGAATTACCTTTCGGTATTCTTCTAAATATTCCAAATTATCAAAGCCTAAAAAATGACTTAGTTTTGGATTGTACTCAAATGACATTGATTGTGGATAGTACAAAAAAGTTACCATGTTTGCTACTTTTTTTGCTTCTTCGAATAACATGTTGCGTTCTAAAGCTTCTGTTTCCAAAAATTTTTCCTCTGATATATCACGAATTATTCCCTTAATATTTATCGGGAAATCACGAACTTTTTGTGCGACATACATAAAAAAACTTATCCAGACATAGACTTTTTTTGTCTCATTATAAATACGTATTTCTACTGTGACTTCAGAAATTCTATTTCTGATGAGATTATGATTTAACTTCTCAATTTTTGCACGATCATCAGGATGAACCAAATGAATAAAAAGATTTCTATAGTCTTCTAATGTGATATCTTTTCGACCGATAATTTCTTCTAAATTATCAGAATATGAGAGTAATTTTTTTGATAAATCAAACTCAAAGAAAGCTGCTTTTGTATTATCTCTAAACGTGCGCAAGAGTTCCTCGTCTTGCTGGAATTTCTTATTATTTTTCAGTTGTTTTGTTACGTTATGGAATGAAGTGACAAATCGATGTTCACCTGTTTTGAAGGCGTAGACATCAAAATATTCATGAAATTGAACCGAATAATCAACAAACTTTTTCGCTACGCCAGTCTTAACAATCTCGGAGTATATTTTGATCCAACGATACTCTATGTTAGGGAACACTTCAGAGACAGCTCTTCCAATAAGATCTTTCTCAGAGACATTTAATCCCTTACAAAAAGCATCGTTAACATAGATATATTTATAATCCATCGGTTGTCCTGATTCATCATAAATAAGTTCATGTTCGGCGATGCTATTTTCGAGTTTATCAAGAATTTGTTCATAACTATCAGTTGTGTATTTTCCCATGATATACCTCATATAAAAAGCCTTAGCAATTCAACTATTGATTATATCATAAGAATCAGTAATTGACAATCACTTAAGGCTTTATGTTACTTAGTTAACTGATAGAGTGCTTCCATGTAAATTGCAGTAGCTTTCATTAAATCATCGATATGCATATATTCATCAACTTGATGAGCAACATCTTTACTTGTTGGCATCGAGGCCCCAAAAGCAACTGCTTTTTTTAGTGCTCTTGCGTAGGTTCCTCCACCAATTGTGATGAGTTCACTTTCTGTATCGTTAGTATATTTTTGATAAGCTGTAAGAAGCGTTTGGATAAGAGGGTCATTCTTCTCTATATAGTGAACTTCCTTATCTCCTATCACTACACTAGTAAAGTGATACTCTTTTGCAGCCGCTTCCAATTTCACAAGTGCTGCATCTTTATCCCAACCGCGAGGGTATCGACAATTTATTCCAATTTTAAAGTTATTATTTTTATAATCATAAACTGCAGGATTAATTGTGAATTCTTTCAATTCTTCATCATAATGATCAATCCCTAGTTTTTCACCAAGATGATCAAATGTTAAATATTGACAAATAAAGTTTATGAAATTATTATCAATATGATTTTTCAGAAATTCGGCAAGAATAAAGGCTGCGTTTACACCGAGATTTGGTTGCATTGCGTGAGCGCTTTTCCCATAGACAATATATGTATCATCTTTTATCTCACCTTTTAATCCATTAAATGAAAGGTGTTTTAAAAATTCGTCTTTTAGATCAATACTAAGTGTGCATTCTGCGTATTCAGGAACGACATTATAGCGTTCTCCTGCTTGGAATGTTAATAATGATTGATCTGTAGATTTCCCTGATATGTCAAAAGAAAAGATTCCTTTTTCACCATAAATCAGAGGAAACATTGCATCAGGTGCGAACCCGATTTCTGGCATCTCTTCTGTTTCAAAATATTTTGTAATACCACGCCACGCCGTTTCTTCATCCGTTCCTAAAATAATACGGATTCGTTTATTTGGTTGAATGTCTAGTTCTTTTAAGAAACGAAGTGCAAAATAGGAAGCCATTGTTGGCCCTTTATCATCTGATGAACCACGCGCATAAATTTTATCATCAATAATGACTGGTTTGAATGGTGGATTTGTCCATTTTGATTCATCCCCTGGAGGAACGACATCCAAATGGCATAAAACACCTAAAATTTCCTTCCCAGCACCATATTCGATATGAGCTGCGTAATTGTTTATGTTCTTGGTCACAAAGCCGTCAGCTTGTGCTAAATGAAGCATATACTGTAAAGCTTCATTGATTTCTTCACCAAATGGTGTTTCACTTGTTTCATCAAAGGTGTGAAGCACACTTGGGATGCTCAATAATTCCTTTGTTTTCGCTAATATTTCAGCTTTGTTGTCTAAGACGTATTTATAAAAATCCATCAAATCACCTACCCAGAATAACATCATATCACTACTCCTATTATTTTTCAATACCTATACTCATAATTAGGAGTGGTATTCACTACAAGAATGAGTTATAATACTAATAATAAATTTATTACAAAATACTTGACATATGAGTATTCATTCATATATTATGTAAGGTGACTTAATCGAGGTGATTCTTATGATAGAAAAAGTTATAATGAAAAATTTAATTTGCTCAAACTGTGCAGGTAAAATCGAAAGACAACTGCAAGCAGATTTAACATATGTAAATAGTGCGAGTTTTAATTTCCCTAATCAAATTATGTTACTTGATGTTACAGAAGAATATAATCAAGAAACAGCGATTCATCAAATCAAAAAAATTGTTGATTCCATTGAAGATGGTGTTGATACATATAGTTTCCATAAACGCCATTTCGAAGAGACTAAAAAATCAATTGAAACATACTATTCATTCTATGTTGGATTAGGAATATATGGACTCATTTATTTAATTGGTTATTTTATGAATTTTACAATGGAAGAAATTCGTTTCTATCCATATTTTACCTTATTCTTCTATGTTGGTTACGGATTTATTTCTTATAAAATTGTTCGTAAGACATTGAAAGGAATTAAACGAAAAGAAATCTTTAATGAAAATTTATTGATGTTTATCGCTACTATCGCTGCGATGATGCTGAATGATTACTTAGAAGCCGGATTGGTAATAATCTTCTATACATTAGGAGAATATCTACAACATCGTGCTGTTCATAAATCAAAACAAGAAGTTTCAAGTTTGATGGACTTAAAAATCGAATATGCAAATGTATTGATAAATGGTGCAGTTGTTATTAAAGACCCTTTAAGCATTCGTAAAGAAGATATTATTATTGTTAAAAATGGTGAAAAAATTCCTGTTGATGGTGAAATCATTAATGGAAGTACAAGTTTAAATACAAGCGCATTAACTGGAGAAGCAAAATTATCTAGTGTCCGTGTTGGTGATTATGTTTTAAGTGGAAACATTAATGTTGGAACTGTTATTCAAATCCGCGCTAAAAAAGAATATCATGAATCAACAATTTCCAAAATTATTGATTTGATTGAGAATTCTACTAATCATAAAGCAAAAACAGAAAACTTTATTACAAAGTTCGCACGTTATTATACCCCACTCGTAACAATTAGTGCTTTATTATTGGTTTTTTTGAAAGTGTTATTAAATCAAGAATTTTATACAGATATGTGGGCATTTTATTCAACCGAAGCATTTAAAAGTTATATTTATGATGCCGCAACATTCTTAGTAATCAGTTGCCCTTGTGCACTTGTCTTGTCAATTCCTCTTTCATACTTTGCTGGAATTGGTGCAGCTGCCAAAAAAGGAATTTTATTTAAGGGTAGTACTTTTCTTCATATGATCACTAATGTTGATACCATTGGAATTGATAAAACAGGAACATTAACGCATGGTAATTTCTCAGTAGATGACTATTCCGATGATGAAACATTAAAAATCGCTGCATCGATTGAACGATATAGCAATCATCCAATTGCCAAAAGCATTGTTGAATTTTATCATGGTGATTATTACGATTACTCTGAAATTGAAGAAATTCCAGGTTATGGATTAATCGCAGTAACAGATAAAGGAAAAATTCTTGCTGGAAACCGCAAATTAATGAATAAGCATAAAATCAAAGTTACAGACAAAACAATTATGGCAGGTAGCAATGTTTTTGTCGCATTAAACGGAACATATGTCGGCCATGTTATTGTTAAAGATTCTCTAAAATCTTCATCGATGAATACGATTCGTAGATTATCTTCAAAATATAATATTACCATGTTAACGGGTGATAATGATGCTATTGCAAAGGAAGTTGCTCAAGATTTAGGTAATATTGATTTTGTTTCTTCGCTCTTACCAGAACAAAAAATCGAAGCATTCAATCAAATCCAAACAAAGAAATTAAAAATGTTTGTTGGTGACGGAATTAATGATGCGCCGCTCTTAAGAGCAGCTGATATTGGTGTTGCCATGGGAACTGGATCAGAAATCGCAATTGATGTTGCTGATATCATTATTATGAATGATGATATTAATTTATTAGAAAAAGCATTTTCAATCGCGCATAAAACAAAAAGAATTGTGTATCAAAACATCGTATTAAGTCTTGGAGTTAAATTTTTATTCTTGACTCTCGCAGGATTCGGGGTTAGTTCCATGTTAATGGCCATCTTTGCTGATGTTGGAATTACACTTATCGCAGTATTAAATAGTTTAAGAATCATTTATTCAAGGGGGAAATAGTTATGACTGAAAATCGTGAAGAAAATATTAGAGAAACGGTGAGATTATTTAAGATATTTAGTGATTTCACGAGACTAAGAATCATTGATATGTTGGTGAAAGATGAGTTTTGTGTTCAAGATATTTCCGATCAACTAGAAACCTCACAATCAGCAATTTCACATCAATTAAAATTGTTGCGTGATTTAAATGTTGTGAAAACAAGAAAAGTCGGAAAACAAGTTTTTTATAGTCTACAAGATAACCACATCAAAGATATTTACTTAGAAGGATTCCACCACGCAAACGAATGTAAATAGGCTGCTCAGCAGCCTATTTTTATATAAAAAAAGTTGATGAGAAATAAAGTGAACCCCGTTTAGTGGACATGAAATAAAAAAGTAAACATCTTCATACTATAATAAGAGTATGGAGGTGTTTTTATTATGGCAAAGAAAGGACAAGAGTATAACAAGTATAATTTGGAGTTTAGATTGAAGGTTAT
>JBFFLJ010000014.1:0-35561 GCA_041554935.1 Candidatus Izemoplasma sp. | reverse complement strand
TTTTCAGTAATAATAATTTCAACAAGTGTTGAATTGGCTACAATCGAGTTTTGAGCGATATCTAGAATGTGTAAAGATAACTCATCCATGATATCCCACCAGGTATTGAAAGAAACCTTCAATTGATAAATCTTCAATGTCAATTTCATACTCGCTCTCAGATAGTTGTAGCAAACTATGAGAATCAGAATTGTAGAAGAGTTTGTGCTCTGATACAAATGGATTTTGTTCTAAAAATTGTTCACTTTGATAAATTTGCAACTCAATACCATCAAAATCAAGTTGATCTAAAGTATATGTGTTTAAAGCACTGGAGTTTCGACGGTTAATATGTGCTAACACAACTGCACCTTGAGATGATTTTACTTCACGATATAATTCCTGAAAAGTAATTGATGTTTTTGTAAGTGGCTGATCAACATATGAAATCGTTGTATCATAGATGTCTGTAATTACTTGATTTTCTTTTGAATATGAACCCCATTCATTACATAAATGTTGTTCTAAGAAATGATCAAATTGATACGCATCTTCCCAGGTACGAAAATAACATAACACATCAAATCCTTCTGTTACAGTAACTTCAACACCAGGAATAATGATGAAATCATATGATTCCGCCAATTCTTTGATGACAGGAAGCTGTTTTGTAGAATTATGATCGGTAATAGCTATCATATTTAACCCTTTTAGCATCGCCATGTTCAAGATATTATTTGGTGTCATTAACTCATCAGCACAAGGTGATAACACAGAATGAATGTGTAAATCATAAGCGACTTTCATTTTTAAAACCCCATTTTATGTAAGGTAATCACAGTTTCTGCGGATGGCAATGAACTTTTTATGATTGGGATATCCAAATCATTCGCTTTTTTAATAATATCTGTGTTAACTGTGATGTTTGATGAATAAATCACACAACTAAAATCATGTAATGAAGCAACACCAAGAGTGTTTATGTTGTTTAAGACCGTGATTAAGGCGTCGTGTTCGTCAGCGTTTGCCATTACGTGGCTCATTAAATCACAACTAACCAGTTGACTTACTTCTGTATCAAGAGTTGATGGTTGATTTAATAGTTGAAAGTGACTATTTAATATGATATCGCTAACTTTCATAAGAATCTTCCCCAATATTAAATCGAATACGCAAATAAGTTCCTTCTGGTGAAGATGTCATTTCCATTTCATCAGAAACGGCCTTAATATTTGGTAATCCCATTCCAGCACCAAATCCATTTTCAATTGCATAAGGACTGGCTGTAGAGAATCCTTCTCTCATTGCATCATCAATATTAATAATACCAGGTCCTTTATCTCTGAAAATCAATTCGACAAATTGGTCGTTAATCTCAAGGGATACATTTCCACCATATGAGTGAATGACAACATTAATTTCTGCTTCGTAGACACCAATTGTTACTGTTTTAACAAAACCTCTTGAAAGGTTTCTTCTTTTGAGTTCTCGTTTAGTAAAACTAGCTACAGATCCTGCGTTACCAATGTCATTGCGCTCAATTTGATATACTTGAAAGAATGTTTCCAACTATAATTCCTCTAAAACAGATTCATAGCTTTTTACACCACTCTGAAATAGCAATCCACTTGCACGATACATTGTTAAACCTGTACCAATAAGTGTAATTCCGATTTCATCGGCGAGATCAATGACAGATTGCGTTGGCGTTTTACCACGGACAAAAATAATTGTTTCTAAATCTAATATTTCAGCTGTTCTAAGTGCTTGATTTGTTACAAGTCCAGTAACAAGTGCACCATGTGCTCCGATATGGCTAGGCATTTTTTTTAGTAACATCAAAGCATCGCTCATCAAGTCACAAACAAAGGCATAGTTAATTTCTTTGACACATCTTGGGCATTCTTGATTAAACTGTCCTGCATCTAATAAGGTTAAAACATCTTTAAGCTCCATTATTTACCTCGGTAGTCTTGAATCAGTTTTTTAGCCTTTGTAACATTTACTTCTCCGTAAACATCTTCATCCATACTCATAACTGGTGCCATACCACAAGTACCGATACAACGGATAGCTTCTAATGTGTAATAACCATCATCAGTAGTTTCTCCAACATCAATACCTAAATTCGTTTTAACAGCATCTAAGATTGTTTGTGCCCCACGAACGTAACATGGTGTACCCAAACAAACGCCTACAGTATGTTTTCCTTTTGCTTCAAGTGTGAAACTTGAGTAAAAAGTAACAACACCATTAATTTCAGCAATAGAAACTCCTGTTTCCTGTGATACAATTTTTTGAACCTCAACAGGAATACAACCGAAAATTCTTTGTGCTTCATGTAAGATTGGCATAAGCGGACCTGGGAGAGTCAAGTGTTTCTTAATCTCTTGAAGTAATTCATCTTTTTGTTGTTTTGTTATGTCAATTGTTCTTCCCATAATTATCTCCTATTCTATATATGTATTTTAAATCCAATAAATTATAACATATATAGTTTATAATATAAAGCGAATTTCTGAAAAAAAAACCTTTTTTATTGTCTTTTTATATAACTAGTTTACAGCCAAACTAAGCCATTTTAATATAGTTAGTGTGCAACCTATTTTACCATCTGTAATTCAATATAAAAGATATTTAATAATTTAAAATAATTGTTTTGTATTTTTCTAATCTTTGTTGTTTTATTTGATGACTTGTTGTAGAATAAAATTAACCAATTATTAGGGGTGATTATTTTGCATTTAAATCAAAAAGATGGATGGATTGAAGTTATTACCGGACCAATGTTTGCAGGTAAGACGGAAGAGTTATTACGACGTGTGAAAAGATTAGAGTATGCAAAAAAGAATATCATTGTCTTTAAGCCGTTATTGGACAATCGATACGCTGATAATGAGGTAGTATCACATAATGATAACCGTACGAGATCGGTAAATATTAACACAGCTAAGGAAATATTTGATTATGTCAATCATGACACGGAAGTTGTCGCAATTGATGAAGTACAATTCTTGGATGATGAAGCTGTCAAAATCATTGAATACCTTGCAGATCGTGGTATTCGGGTTATTGTTAGTGGGTTAGACAAAGAATTTAGGGGAGAACCCTTTACCTTTATGCCGAAGTTGCTCGCAATCGCTGAGTATGTTACAAAACTAACTGCGGTATGTGTTAAATGTGGCTCACCAGCTACGAGAACACAACGCATTGTAAATGGTAAGCCAGCAAAATATAATGACCCAATTGTTTTGATTGGGGCAGAAGAATCTTACGAAGCTAGATGTCGAAGTTGTCACAAAGTGTATCGTAAACCACGACCATATAAAGATATTTCGAAATGAAAAAGGAAAAATATATGAGAATTGCCCTAGATGAAGCTAAACTTGCATACGACAAGTGTGAGGTGCCAATCGGGGCAGTTATTGTCTGCGACGACAAAATAATTGCACAGGCTCACAATACAAGAGAATCAACAAATCAAGTTGTTAATCATGCTGAGATATTAGCAATTCAAAAAGCAAATGAAGTATTAAATAGTTGGCGTCTTGACAGATGTACAATCTATGTTACAATTGAGCCATGCGCAATGTGCTCTGGAGCAATTATTCAATCCCGCATGAAAAAAGTAGTGTATGGAGCGTCTGATTCAAAATCAGGAGCACATCGGAGTATCACAAATTTATTTGATCAAGCATTTAATCATAAAGTTAAGGTTGAATATGGTATTCTTGAAGAAGAATGTAAAAAAATATTATCCGACTTCTTTTCGGAACTACGAATCAAAAAATAAAGTTTACATCTCTTATGAATCATCCTCATTCAATAGGTGGTAGCGAACCAGGTCAGGTCGGGAACGAAGCAGCCTTAAGTTTTCTATCTATGTGGATGAGGGTGCTTGATAAGAGATGTTTTTTTTATGCTTGATTTCTTTATTACCTTGTAGTAATATTACTATATAGTAGTATTACTGAAAAGTAATGGAGGTGTATTTTTGAAACAAAAAATAATCAAGTTATTAGCAGATGAAACAAGATACAATATCTTTATGAAACTCTTAGAATATGATGGACTTTGTGTCTGTGAAATTGAAGGGTTATTAGGGATAAAACAAGCAAATACTTCGAAGCATTTAGCGAAGTTTAAGGAGTTGGATATGTTGGAAGCAAATCGTGAAGGAAATCTTATCAAATATCGTATCAAGGAATCATTTTTGAATGATAACATGGAATTAATTCGGTACTTAATGATATGATATTTCCATGGCTAAATGAAGCAATATTATGGCTTCTTGACTTAACGAGATTAAGTCCTGAGAATATGTGGTATGAGGTCGTTCGATTCTTTATATATGATACGATACAGATAACGATCTTATTGATGTTAATGATCTTTGTAATCTCATATATTCGTAGTTATTTTCCTGTAGAAAGAACCAAAAGAATAATGGAAAAAGTTCGTGGTTTTTTTGGAAATATTATCGGATCTTTATTAGGTGTAATTTCACCATTTTGTAGTTGCTCATCAATCCCTATTTTTATTGGGTTAGTTGGGAGTGGAATTCCATTAGGAATGACTTTTAGTTTTTTGATTACTTCTCCAATCGTAAATGAAGCAGCAATCGTTATGTTGTTTAGTCAATTTGATTTCAAAGTCGCATTACTATATATTGCATTTGGAATCGGTATTGGTGTGATTGGTGGATTCATTATTGATAAACTGAAATTAGAGCGTTTTGTGGAACCATTTGTATATAGCATTCAGGCAAGTAATGTAATATCAATAGATATGACGCAAAAAGATCACATTTATTTTGGATATAAAGAAACTATTGATATATTGAAAAGAGTTTATAAATGGATCATTATTGGTGTTTTTGTTGGAAGTTTGATTCATGGTTTTGTTCCAGAAGACTATTTGGTTAACGTAGCTGGTCCTGACAATCCGTTCGCAGTAATCATAGTTACAATTTTGGCTGTCCCATTGTATTCTAATGTTCTAGGGACAATTCCAATTGCGTCTGCTTTAATAGATAAAGGAATGGGAATTGGAACAGCAATGAGTTTTATGATGGCCACTACTGCTCTTAGTTTGCCTGAGATGATGTTGCTTAGAAAAGTCATAAAACCAAAATTAATCGGGATTTTCTTGCTAATCACGACAACCGGAATTATTATAATAGGGTATTTATTTAACATAATATTAGGAGGAATGTAAAATGGTTATTAAAATATTAGGTGGCGGATGTGCAAAATGTAAAGTGATGCACAATAATGTTCTTTCAGCATTACGAGAATTAGAATTAGAAGCGGTTGTATTAAAAATTGAACAGATGGAAGAAATTATGACTTATGGAGTTATGTCAACTCCAGCATTAGTTATTAATGATGAAGTCGTTGGCTACGGACAGTTAAAATACAACAAAATTAAAGAATTAATACATCATGCAGAATAAATATATTTTCTTAGATTTAGATGGAACATTAATTGATCATTCAACAAATCAAGTTCCTGAATCTGCGAAAAAAGCCTTACAATTACTTAAAGAAAATGGACACACTGTCTTTATTGCGACAGGGCGTCCACCGGCATTGTTATATGGTATCGAAAAAGAATTAGGAATTGATTCTTGGATCGCCGCAAATGGACGCATTGTTACACTTCATAATGAAATTATATATAATAAACCAATTGACAAAGAAACTGTTGCGGATTTGGTTTCTTTTGCCGAATCACAAAAAATTGATATTGGTTTTGAGAGTTTTGATGACTATGTTGTCCAATCGAGGTATACCGATCTTGTTGATAAGTTTAGTGACTTATATCATCTCCATTATCCAAAAATCCACAAAGACTATTATCTAGATCACGATGTGTACCAAATGATTCTTTTCTACAACAAACCGGACTTTAAAAAATTTGAGGAATTATATCCGTCTTTACGATTTAATTTCTCAAACGAATACGGGCTAGACATCAATGAATTAGGTGGATTAAAGGATATCGGTATTCAAGCAGTTATGGATCGATTAGGAATTGATAAATCAGACATAATTGCTGTCGGTGATGGATTCAATGATATCTCAATGATTGAGATGGCTGGCATTGGCATCGCGATGGGAAATGCACCACAAGCTGTTAAAGACGCAAGTGACTTAGTAGCTGACAATGTAAATCAAGATGGGCTATTTAAAATATTCAAACAACTAAAGTTGATTTAAAAGAAAAAAGCACTATTTAGTGCTTTTTTAATAGTTTGAAATATGCTTGTACACCGTTATCAACATTGTTAATGCCAAATTCTGCGTTATGAGCTTTTAAGATCTCACTTACCAAGTATAACCCAATTCCAGAACCTTTTGCGCGCAATGTTTGATTGGTTTCTGTTTGCGAACGGAAGAATGGTAACCAAATGTTTTCCAAATCTTCATCCTTGATATTTGTTCCGAAATTAGTTAATTCAAAATAGACATGATCATCTGTTTCAGATACTTCGATGTAGATTCGTTCTTCATCTGGAGTGTACTTGAGAGCGTTGGTAAAGAAGTTTGATACAACGCGCTTAATAAGTTTTTCATCTGCTTCTACACGAATACTTGAATCAAGATTTAAATCAATTCTTAATTCATGTTTTCGTAATACATTTTCAAAGTCAGCAATAAAGAAGTTAACCATTTTTGATAAATTAATTTCTGAAATATCTAAAGAAACTTCGGCATCATCTAAACGGTAAATTTGTAACATGTCTTGAATCATGATTGATGATTTATTTACTTCTTCTAAGATATTCTCTAACTCTTTTTCTTGATCATCCATCTCAATAATACCGTCTAAGATTCCTTGTATTGTTACTTGAATAATCATTAACGGTGTTTTTAATTCATGTGAGATTGAAGAAACGAGTTGTTTTTTAAGTGTTACTTGTTTCATCTGATTATCATATAGTGTCCGTAACTCATCGTTCCGATAACTAAGGGCATCAAGGGTTTCTTTTAAGTTTTTGGATATAAGATTAATACTATTAGAGAGTGATGTGTTTTCTCGGTTGTTGTATTCATGGGCTTCGACATCAAAATTTAAGTTGGCTATTTGTCGAGCAACACCCTCAATATTTTGGACCGGTTTTGACATAATATTTGTTAATCGGAAGCTCCATAAGAAAATAATTACAATTGCTGTTAAATATACATAGTTATTATAAGAAGAAACAATGCCAATAATATCTGCAGTATTTTCAATTGGGATAATAGTGATTATAAAATCAAATGTACCTAACTCATGAATAAATACTAAGACATTTGTTTGTTCATAAGATGATTGATACCAATATCCATCCGTATATGAAATCTCTAATAAATCAATATCTGGTAATCTTTTTAATTCTTGTTGTAAAATGCGGTTTTGTTCGAATTGAAAATTTAAGTTTATTGGTTTATGAACTGCTGCAATGCTCCCGGAAACCGTTACACAATCATCAGCACAAATTAAATCATTATCAAAGGTATAACCAGTAGATGAAGAATCTATAAATACCGGAGTATAGACATCATCACCAAATTCATAACCGTTGATTAAAATGATTTCTCCTTGAGTATATGTATGAATGTTTTCTGGAACTAAGAACTCATATGTGAAACCAGATAAGACATCATTAACGACAATAGTATAGTCATTGTATAATGAATTGGCAATTCGATAATCTTTCCCGGTTACAACACTATAAGTATTGTTTAGAGAAGTGAATTGGAACATTTCATCATAGTAATCGGCATCAGGTTGATTCATCTGATCAACATATTCTATTAACTCTGTATGAATCGCATTAAATTCTCGCTCAGTATAATAATTTTGAAAGAACTGAGAATTTAAAAGTATTTGTAATACAAAGAATGTTAAAAAGATTAAAATTATAGTAACGATTAATTGAGATGACATGCTTCGACTTTGATAGAAATCATGAAGCCATTGGAAGCGTCTTTTTTTATTCTTCATCGATAGGTTCGAATCGATATCCAACACCAAAAACAGTTTTGATGTAATTTGATTTCTTTCCTAGATACTTGCGAAGTTTTTTGACATAGGTATCAACAATACGATCTTCAACGTAAACATCAATACCCCATACTTCATCTAATAAAAGATTTCTTGAACAGATTTTTCCTTGGTGAATAATAAAATATTTCAACAAATCATATTCTGTTTTTGATAAATCAATTTCTTCATTGTCGATAAAGGCTTTATGGGTATCTAGATTCATCTCAATGCCACCAATTTCAATACTTCCCGAGGTTTGACTTCCATAATCAACATCAGAGAGGCGTTCTAAAAGATTAATTACTTTCGCAACTAATATTTTCGGATTAAATGGTTTTGTTATGTAATCGTCAACTTTTAAAGAATATCCTTTTAAAATATCTTCTTCTTCTGACAAAGCACTCATCATGATAATTGGGACATTTGAAGTCTCACGAATTGTTTTTGCTACATCCCAGCCGTTGACATTTGGCATCATGATATCTAAGCATACCAAATCCACTTTGTTTTTGGAAAATAATTGGAGACCTTTAAATCCATCTAAGGCACTTAAAACTTTGAATTTCTCTTTGACAAAATAATTGGAAACGATACGATTTATTGTTGGTTCATCTTCAATAACTAATATAGTAATATCTTCCATAATTTCACCTCTTGATGTCATTATATAATAAAATGCTCATAATGAAAAGAATTGAACTGTGATATGCTTTACTTAATTGCCATTTAGTAATAAAATGAATGATGAAAAGGTGATTATATGTATGATGTAATTGTAATTGGGGGCGGTCACGCTGGTAGTGAAGCTTGTTTAGCTTCAGCACGACTTGGACACCCGACATTATTAGTAACTGGAAATATTCAAATGATTGCTTCAATGCCTTGTAACCCATCAATTGGTGGACCAGCCAAAGGGATTGTTGTTCGTGAAATTGATGCACTTGGAGGAGAAATGGGGCGTAATGCCGATAAAACTTCAATTCAAATGCGTCTTTTAAACATATCCAAAGGACCAGCTGTTCGAGCACTTCGTGCCCAAAGTGATAAAGTAGAGTATTCCAATATGATGCAAGAAACAATTTTACATCAGAACAATCTTGATGTTGTTGAAGCATATGTCAAAGAATTAATAATTGAAGATCATCAAGTTAAAGGTGTGCTATTAGAAGATGGCATTAAATATTTCGCCAACAATGTTATTTTAACAACTGGAACATATATGGAAGCAAAAATATTAGTTGGTAATAATGTTACTCAAATGGGACCTGATAATCAAAAAGCATCAATGGGGTTAAGTGCACAATTGCGTCAACTAGGATTTGAAACAACAAGATTAAAAACTGGGACCCCACCTCGTGTAAAACGCGATAGCATTGATTTTTCAAAAACAGAAATACATGAAGGAGATCAAGTTGAACGTCATTTTAGTTTTGATCAAATCTCATATTTAGATATTAATAATCAGTGGCCTTGTTATCTAACATATACAAGTCCAAAGACGCATAAAGTAATTAATTTAAACCTTACAAAATCATCGATGTATAGCGGTGTTGTTGAAGGTGTCGGACCGCGTTACTGTCCTTCTATAGAAGATAAATTAGTACGGTTTCATGATAAGGAACGTCATCAAATCTTTTTAGAACCAGAAAGTAAATCGATTGATGAAATATATATTCAAGGATTTTCAACAAGTATGCCTCACGATGTCCAAGATTTAATGGTTCGTTCCATACCTGGACTTGAAAATGCAGTGATTTCAAAATATGCTTACGCAATTGAATATGATGCAATTGATCCGCGAACACTTTATCCAACCTTGGAAAGCAAAGAATATCAAGGATTGTATTTTGCCGGACAAGTGAATGGAACAAGCGGATATGAAGAAGCAGCTTGTCAAGGATTGATGGCTGGGATAAATGCTCATCTAAAAATCTCCAAACAAGAACCCCTTGTTTTAAAACGAAATGAGGCATATATCGGAGTGTTAATTGATGATCTAGTGACCAAAGGAGTAAATGACCCATATCGTTTATTGACATCTCGTGCTGAGTACCGATTACTACTACGACATGATAATGCTGATATTCGCCTAAGAGACTATGGATATCAAGTTGGACTTGTTGATGAAGCAAGATATCAAACATTCCTTACAAAAATTCAAAATATCGAATCATTAAAACAAAAACTTCAGCAAATTGAGATTGTTCCTAATAGTGATACAAACCATTATCTGAACTCTATTAAGAGTGTGAATTTAAAAGAGAAAGCTTCATTATACATTCTTCTTAGACGCCCTGAAATCACCATAGATTTACTGCGTCATTGGGTAGACTTAAGTCAATACGACCCATTTGTTTTAGAACAAGTAGAAATTGACGTTAAATACGAAGGATATATCAGTAAAGCATTAAAGCAAGCTGAAAAATTATTAAAGATGGAAGACTATAAAATTCCATTTGATTTAGAGTACGGTTCTATCCAAAATTTAGCATTAGAGGCCAGAGAAAAATTAGCAAAAATTAAACCATTAACAATTGGACAAGCATCACGTATTAGTGGCGTAAATCCTTCTGATATCTCAATATTACTAATTTATATCAAACAAAAAAATAATAGCTTATAAGTTTTGCTATTATTTTTTATACTGTATTAAAAATAGTAAATTTGTGATAAAATATAACTCAAGGTGATACCATGGAAAAAATGTTCCAAGAACAATTATCAAAATTACACATTACGCTCAATGAAACACAACTAAAGCAATTTAAAATATATTATGAATTACTAATTGCATGGAATAAAAAAATGAATCTGACTGCGATTACCAATCAAGAAGATGTTTATCAAAAACATTTTTACGATAGTATTGCACTGGTTCTCTCACAACCAATCACTAATCAAACTTTATTAGATGTTGGTAGTGGAGCTGGATTCCCTAGTATTCCTTTGAAAATTATTTACCCTAACTTACAAGTTACAATCATTGATGCCCTACAAAAGAGAATCACTTTTTTAACAGAATTAACAAAACAATTAGGTATTGAAGTGGCGTTAATTCATGGTAGAGCTGAAGAATATAAACGTAAAAACGCATTTGATATTGTTACAGCTAGAGCGGTCGCTAACTTGCAAATGTTAAGTGAATTATGTATCCCTTTTGTTAAAGTAAATGGTGTCTTTCTTGCAATGAAAGGACCAAAAATATTAGAAGAGATTCCCCTTAGTTCCAATGCTATTCGTGTCCTTGGTGGTGAAATCAAAGATACAACAACCTACAATATTAATGATTCAACTCATTATATTTTATCAATACAAAAAGTAACAAAAACAAGCAAACAATATCCTCGTAAATTCAAAGACATTAAAGCAAATCCGTTATAAAGGAGGATGCGTAATGGAAAAACAGACAAACAAATTTAAGTATGCCCAGCTTGAACGATTTAAAGAATCAATCGAACTAGAACACTTAAAACGAAAAACAATCATTGTTAATATTTTAATGATTGCTTTTGCATTATGTCTAACATACTTTCTTTTCCGAGATGAAGTAGAACCTCGTAAAATATACCCTGCGATAATCATGTTGGTGATCATAATTATTATTAACTGGGTATTCGCTTCACTTGAGTTTGATCTGTATAGTAATCTCAAACTTGCAATGTATATCACAATTATGGGGGTTTTTTCAACTACCCTTCTACTGGTGCTTACATTTATGACACCAAGTATTTTTACACTACTATTTTTCGCTTATGCCGTCGCATCAGTGTATCAAGATAATAAATCAATGATGCTTAGCAGTCTTTCCTTAATGATTACTGGAACAATCCTAATATTAAAAAACCCATCTATGTTCTCCTTAGTTGGAAATACTAGCCCACAAATTTTTTATGTTTTAGTTTTCTTAATTGTGTTTGTTATGTTACTCACATTATCATCTTATATTTTGATCAAACGTAAAACATTCTTCTATAATCAAATTGCTTCAATCAAGGAATCGGAAATTCGCAACATTTTGCTTGCAGAAGAAATGGCGTCTTTAAAATCAAAACATCAAATAGATGTTAATGAATACTTTACATCTCTCAAAACATTTAGTGATCACTTGTCAGAAAAAATCGGGATTGAAAATGTTTTTTCCCGCAAGATTGATATTTTAAAAGATCTTCAGATCAAGAAGCCAATTGAACTTCTTGACAAATATAAGGATTATAATTTAGAAGAGTTAGAAGCATTGAATTTAATGGAACTTAAAGTGAATGAAAAAATGATGATTTTAGCAGAAAAAGCTTCAAAGTCAAATGATATCATCGTATCAAGAAAAGAGATATTTAGTGAGGCGCAGTTTAAATCATTTGCCCATTATTATGACAGCACATATACAAAAATCATTTCATTTGCAGTATTTTACACCTTACTCAAATTAGATAAACAATATCTGAAAGGTTTAGAAGATGAAGAAATTAAAGACATCTTATATAATTCTGAATTCTTTTATAAAATCGATCGTTCTATTATTGATGTCTATTTGAACAACAATGATGTTTTTAACACGATTGTTGATGATTATATGAAGGGTGGGATGTAAATGAAAACCCTGATAAATCGGATTCGTCATAGTGAATTTTTAACATTTAGTGAAGTACTGCGCTTAAAAGTTACGATTGTAAATGTGTTCTTAATGGTCTTTGTTTTATTATCTGTTTTTGTATCAAAAACGAATAACTTTTCATGGAATATGAGCATCCTTATTCCAGTTGGATTTGGCTTCTTATTAGTTTTTACGTTTTTATTGACAGTTGTAAATTTAAATCGTTTCGCAATGCACATCAGTATCTTAACGATTATCGGATTAACAGCTTATTATATATCTGGGTCTGATTACTTCTTTACGTATATCCTATTCTTTGTTTCGCTAACAGTAATTATCTTTTATCAAGATATCTTAACGTATTTACTATATGGTGGCTTTGTAACAATTGCTGGAGTCTACTATGTCTATATAAACAGCGCAATAATGATTGGTGCAAATTCCACACATGGAATAATTGTTTCATCATTAACGTATCAAGCAATATTAATTGGTTTCTATGTTGTATTCTTAATTCAATTTTTACTCAGTGACAGTATTTATGAAAAACTTAATAATGAGTACGTTCGAATGAACAAAGCTTTAGAACGTTATCAAGATTTTAGTTATTCTCACTTATCTGAAATCCAAGAAAAAAAGAAAATCAAACCAATTTATGAAAATCCAGATTTCCAAAAAGCAATCAGTGAGTTAAGTATATTTATCAATGAGTTCTTTGAAGAAAAAGGAGACAATATTGCTGAAGTAGTTGAGTTTTACTTCTTTTTACATTCGCAAGAAGTTGAAGAAGTTATTGAAGATGCAAAACTACCTTCAATTACGCGAAGATATTCTCTGGAATTAAAAAAATATTTGTTGAATTACCGAAGTGAGTTATACTCAATCTTATATGAGTTTACAACATTATTCAAAGGTGATGATCACTTTGATGAACAGCGTTATGAATATAATTTAGACAAACTCTTTGAAAATAGAATTGATAAATTACTATCTCTCGCAATCCTGTATAAATACTTAAAGACAGAAGTAACACAATATGATAAATGGAGTAAAATTAACCGAAAATTAACACATGAAGAAATCACTGAAATGTTTGTATCAAAAGAATTTAGAGAGTTTATCTCGTTTGAACAGGTCAACTTCTACCTCGATAACGAAGAATTATTTAAAGACTTCTTATAGAGAGTTATCCACAAATCTTGTGGATAACTTTTATATTTGTTCTGTATTAAAAAAGCTACATTTGTGGTAAAATATTTATACTTTTCTTATAGAAATAAATTGTGAGTGTTTGAGGTGAAAAAATGGGAAAAATTTTAGCGATTACAAACCAAAAAGGTGGTGTAGGTAAAACCACGACTAGCGTGAATTTAGCAAGTTCATTATCCTATTTGGGGAAAAAAGTTTTGCTTGTTGATGTTGATCACCAAGCAAACGCTACGACATATATGGGAATTAATAGAGCAAATCTTAAATATACAATTGCTGATATTTTTAAAGAGTCTGTGGAAATTTCAGATGTGGTTCAACAAGTCTCAAGTGTTAAAGTAGATATTCTTCCTGCTCGTTATGAGTTGGGATCAATTGAAACTGATTTGGTAAACAAAGATAATAAGGAATTCATTTTGTCAAATGCACTGGAACAAGTTCGGGATAATTATGATTTTATTATCATCGATTGCCCACCTTCACTTGGTATTGTAACAATTAATGCATTAACCGCAGCTGACAGTGTACTGATTCCAGTTCAATGTGAATTTTTAGCTTTGGATGGACTAACACAATTGTTAAACACAATTCGTTTGATTCAAAATAAACAAAAACACAATCGACGAACATTGACAATCGAAGGTGTATTATTAACAATGCTTGATACAAGAAGTAATATTGGGTATGAAGTCATTAATGAAGTACGCACATATTTTAAAGAAAAAGTATTTAAAACAATTATTCCAAGGAATGTAAAAGTATCGATTTCTCCAAGTTTTGGATTGCCCGTAACGGAATATTCTCCTAAATCAAAAGGATCCTTAAGTTACCATAATCTAGCAAAAGAAATGGTGGCTATTAGTGAAGGAATCTAAATTAGGAAGAAGTTTCGGGGAATTATTAGAGGAGAATGAAATCGCATTTAATGAAAATGAAGAAGTTGTTGAATTAGAAATAGATATAATCAAACCGAACCCAAATCAACCAAGGATTCATTTTGATAAAGCAAGTTTAAAAGAACTTGCTGAATCAATTAAAGAACACGGGATTATTCAGCCCGTAATTGTGAAACCTTCACAAGATTATTATGTTTTGGTTGCTGGTGAACGTCGTGTTAAAGCTGCTGAACTTGCAGGATTAGATACTGTCCCTGCGATTATTAGAGATTACAATTCTATCTTTTTGGCTGAACTTGCAATTTTAGAAAACTTGCAACGTGAAGATTTAACACCGATTGAGGAAGCAATGGCTTTGTCAAAAGCATTAGATAATCTTCAGTTAACTCACGAGGAACTTGGTCGTAAAATTGGTAAAAGTCGTGTTTATGTAACTAACATGGTTGGGTTATTACATCTACCTGCTTCTGTTATGGCAGATGTAAATTCTGGAAAATTATCTATGGGTCATGCTCGCGCTTTGAGTAAAATTAGAAATACAACGTTATTAGCAGAATTACATAAACGTACAATCGATGAAAATTTAACAGTTCGGGATTTGGAAAAGATCATTCATGATTCAACATCCAAACATAAAACATATATATCCAAACAAAAATTATCACAATACTCAAAAGAGTTAGGTGAAGTTGTAACAGAAAAAATTGCATATAAACTGACAAATTCAAGTATTCAGTTTACATTTAAATCTGAAAAAGAATTAAAACAAATATTAGCTTTTTTGAAAAAGGAGTAAACTATGGAATTATTATCAACACTACTATATGACTTATTAATCAGCTGGCTCGTTCCTGAAATATATGCAAATCTTATCGTAATGGCTGCTTCAGTTGTTGCTTGGGTACTTGTTGGAATTATTTTAAGTAACTTATTGCGTCTTTCAATTCTTCACTATCTAAAACGTGAAAAAGTTACCAATCGTTCCAAAACAATTGCCAAATTAATCACAAGCGTAATTCGTTATGTGGTTTGGTTTGTTGTTCTAATATCAATCTTAAACTCATTGAATATTGATATTACTCCATTCATTGCTTCTGCTGGTGTGATTGGACTTGCTATTGGGTTTGGTGCACAAGAAATCGTGAAAGACTTCTTATCAGGATTCTTCATTATTTTTGAAGGAGAGTTCATAGTTGAAGATGTTATCGAAGTAGATGGTTTTAAAGGTGTTGTGCGTTCAATTGGACTTCGCACAACAACTCTTCGTAATTGGAAAGGCGAAGTTAAAATCATCAACAACGGAAATATCAAAAACATAATCAATTATTCTAAAAATTTCAGTATGGCGATTGTTGATTTTGGTGTAGCTTATGATACTGATTTGGAACGCTTTACTAAATTAATGGCAGAATTCATCCCAATGTTATCTGTTTTTGAGCAAATTATTGAACCACCTTCATTTATGGGAATTGTAGAATTGGCAAACTCAAGTATTAATATGCGTATTATCGCAAAAACAAAATCGATGAATCATTTCCAACTAGAACGTGATATTCGAAAAATGTTAGTAACATATTTGAAAGAGCACGATGTGGAAATTCCATTCCCACAAGTGGTTGTTCATAATGCTTAAACTTGAACTAGGTGACATCGTCACATTAAAGAAACCACACCCTTGTGGTTCTCATGATTGGGAAGTCATTCGTTTAGGTTCTGATGTGAAACTAAAATGTTTGGGCTGTGAGCACATCGTGATGATAGACAGGCCCATACTCTTAAAACGAATAAAAAAGGTGGCTAAGGCAAATTAGCTACCTTATGTTTAAAAATTATACGGAGTTGGTGAAGACATGAAACACATTATTGAAGATATCATCGCTTTTCGCAATGATCGTGGTTGGAAACATAACGATCAACCAGAAAATCTTGCGAAATCAATTATTATTGAAGCAGCAGAATTATTAGAAAATTATCAATGGGGTCCAGATCATGCTGATATGGAAAATGTGAAAGAAGAAATTGCAGATGTATTAATCTATGCAATTGCTATGGCGCATGATTTAGGGTTTAATATTGAAGAAATTATTCAGGAAAAATTAGTGAAGAATGCAATCAAATATCCATTAAAAAAATAACTTGATTTTTATTTTTTAATAGTATAAAATTATATTTGCGAGTTTCTGGGCGGGTAGCGAAGTGGTTAAACGCGACAGACTGTAACTCTGTTCCTTAGGGTTCGGCGGTTCAAATCCGTCCCCTCCCACCATTAGGGGCTATGGCCAAGAGGTTAAGGCACCGGACTTTGACTCCGATATCGAAGGTTCAAATCCTTCTAGCCCAGCCATATTTCACTCGCAAAAAAAAAGTGCATAATTTAACGAAAATATGTTGACAACATGCGCTATAAATAGTAGAATAATTAACGCACTATTGTATTTTTGGTGGGGGCCTGTAGCTCAGTTGGTTAGAGCGCACGCCTGATAAGCGTGAGGTCGATGGTTCAATTCCATTCAGGCCCACCAATTCTTTAAAATTATTATATATGGGGCCTTAGCTCAGCTGGGAGAGCGCCTGCCTTGCACGCAGGAGGTCAGCGGTTCGATCCCGCTAGGCTCCACCATATATAACGGAGGATTAGCTCAGTTGGGAGAGCACTTGCCTTACAAGCAAGGGGTCATTGGTTCGAGCCCAATATTCTCCACCATGTGCCGGAATAGCTCAGCAGGTAGAGCAACTGACTTGTAATCAGTAGGTCTCGGGTTCGATTCCTGATTCCGGCACCATTTTTATCGTTATGACCCGCTAGCTCAGTTGGTAGAGCATTTGACTTTTAATCAAAGGGTCACAGGTTCGAATCCTGTGCGGGTCACCATCTTGCCTGGGTGGCGGAATAGGTAGACGCGTTGGACTTAAAATCCAATGATAGCAATATCGTGCCGGTTCGACTCCGGCCCTAGGTACCATTTTTCAAAAACAAATATAGTAGACAATTGTATTCAATAGCAGGGGTGACACTTTGTTAATGTAGAACTTAATCTGGTTAAGTTGCTCTACATAATGACGCTCACTTTCAAATGGCGGTGTAGCTCAGATGGCTAGAGCGTTCGGTTCATACCCGAAAGGTCGTGGGTTCGACTCCCTCCGCCGCTACCAGTTTTGGACCCGTAGCTCAGTCTGGTTAGAGCTCCCGGCTCATAACCGGTAGGTCGCAGGTTCGAGTCCTGCCGGGTCCACCATTTGTTTACTATTATAGAAATTTAACGATTCACGGAGGAATACCCAAGTCCGGCTGAAGGGATCGGTCTTGAAAACCGACAGGCGTGAGAGCGCGCGGGGGTTCGAATCCCTCTTCCTCCGCCATTTCATTATTTATCGTTAAATTAAGTATCATCATATCGCGGGGTGGAGCAGTCTGGTAGCTCGTTGGGCTCATAACCCAAAGGTCGTAGGTTCAAATCCTTCCCCCGCAACCAAAAAGGTCCCGTGGTGTAGCGGTTAACATGCCTGACTGTCACTCAGGAGATCGCGAGTTCGATTCTCGTCGGGACCGCCATTATGGCTCGGTAGCTCAGTCGGTAGAGCAATGGATTGAAAATCCATGTGTCGGCGGTTCAATTCCGTCCCGAGCCACCATCAATGTTTTAAATAAGCCTTATTGAGGCTTTTTTATTTACCATTTTTTGAAAGTATTTCGATATGTTTTTGAATTTGATAGATTTTATTTCTATTGAATATATGTGATATATTGAAGAAGTTTGAAATCTTGCGATTATTGTGTATAATAATTGATATAGAAAAAATATACAATGTTATTATTTCAATGCATATTTACATTCTTTAAAATCGAAAGGGGTTCACCTATGACATTCAAGATGTATTCAATTGGTCATTTGCTATTTTTTTTACTTCCGATAATCTGTTGTATATTATTGTGGTATTTTTTGAGAGATAATAAAGAAAAACAGCTTTTTGTTGGGAAAATTATCGGATGGTTTAGTTTATTTATTATTGCTTCAAGAAACATCTATATATTATTTAATGCGGGATTTTCACCAGAAATAATTCCACTTCAAGTCTGTCATTTTGGAAACATAATTATATTTTTATCGCTGGTTTACAAAAACAAAACTGCACTTGTAATTGGATTTTTGTTAAACGTACCAGCTGCATTTATTTCTTTTATATTTGCTGATAGTTTAGCAAGTTATGATAGCATATTCGATTTCCTATCTTTAGCTTATATATTCGGACATTTAACTATAGTTGCTGGAGGAGTATATCCGTTCTTATTTGGTAAAATACATATCACCAAAGATGAAATATATAAGGCAATTAAAGTAGTTGCGGTTTTAGGAATAATAGCCTATTTTGCAAATGCATATTTTCATACAATAGGATTTGAACATATAAACTATTTCTATATGTATGACGGTCAAGGTTCACCTTTAGGATTCATTGCCGAAATGTTTGATCCAATCACAATAGGAAAGTTTAACTTTTATTTACCGTTTACATTATCAATGTTGGTATTAGGTAGTATAGTAGCTTCATTAATGGGCTTATTATCTAGAAGACTTTCAAAAGATTGACAGCTATTAACATATTAAGAGACTTAATGGTCTCTTTTTTATACAGGATATGATGAAAATCAGTGTGCCGGGATTTCAATTTTGTACCGTGCCATCATTGAAATAATAAAGCACCCAATGAATGTTTTTATGTTTTATTTATTCTAAGGACATTTCATAAAAAAATAAATAACAACAAAAGATAATGTATAATTATAGTTAACAGAGTTATCTCCATCTTAGAGTTAAAATATGTTTTTAAGGAGCCTACTATGAATTGGACAAAACAACAAGCAAGAGGATACCTTGTAAATTATCATATGATTAATACCAACAACATCAATACAATTACAGATGTGTTTAACCGTATTCAGTCGATTCAGTATGATCCTTTAAATGTTGTTGGGACAAATCCAGAACTTGTTTTACAAGCAAGAGTGAGCAATTTTAAAAAGGATATGTTATATAATGCACTCTACAAGGAACGATACTTAATTGATGGTTGGGATAAGCAAATGTGCATTATTAAAGCATCTGACTTTCCTCAGTTTTCTTTTATTAGAGAAAACAGGGCTAGCTTAGAAACACTTTGGGCAAAAAAATATTTGAATCTTGAGTTTGAACATATCATTGAAGATGTCTATCAAGTCATTAAAGATACTGGTCCAATATTATCTTCGAAAATAAAAATTGGAGAAACAAAACAACATAGATGGGGACATACAAAAGCTTCCAGTGTTGCGATTAGCTATTTATTCCATAAAGGAATAATTGGAATTGATAGTAGAAACAACACACAAAAGAAATATGATTTAATAGAAAGAACTCATCCTCATATCAAAGTTGAAAATCCATTTATTTCCGAGGAAGAATTTATCGAATATTACCTCCTAAGAAGAATCAAATCTTTAGGACTTGTATGGAATAAAAATAGTGTGGCTTTTAGCGGGCTTCACATCAATGGTAAGAATATTAGAACCAAATTCCTTGACATTTTACAAAATAAAAGGTTAATCAGTGAAATAACAATTGACGGAATAGAAGATAAATTCTATGTTCCAACAGAGGCTTTAGAATATCCAATTGTCTTAAATGATACGATAACAATTTTAGCTCCTTTAGATAACATACTTTGGGATCGTGCACTTGTCGAAAAACTATTCAACTTCAGTTACACATGGGAAGTATATGTGCCAGAATCAAAACGTAAATTTGGATACTATGTATTACCTTTGTTAAAGGGTAGTGAAATTATTGGCAGAATTGAATTTTCAAAGCAAAGAAAAAAAGAACCATTAAAAGTTATTGATATATGGTTAGAACCAGGAATAAAGAATACAAAAGTACTTAAGAAAGAGTTAGATGAAACACTTCATAAATTTGCTCAATATCTTGAAGCTACTGAAGTCATTTATGAACATCAAGACAAATAATTGAATGATTCATTTGTGAACCATAACATTAAATAAAACCAAAGCACTGCTCAAGTGCTTTTTCTTTTTAGAAGCAAAACGATTTTATCATTATTTAGGAAAAGTAAGCAGCAATTATTAGAGGATAATGAAGCATGAAATATCTGTTTAATAATCTTTATATATTATGTTATAATAAAAGATGTGAAATAGCGGGACTAATATGGAAGAAGATAAAAGCTAGTAAATGCAAAACATTTTGAGTAATGTAATTTGTTTTTTATAGCTTTCATTTTTTTCAAAAACAAGGAGGATTTTTTTATGTTTGATTTTATTGAGAACTGGGAATTAATGAATTACTTTGTTTACATTGGAATACTATTATTTGTTGGAAAAATCATCAAAGAAAAATTACCATTTTTAAATCGTGTTATTATTCCGACAGCATTAATTGCTGGATTTATCGGATTAGTTCTATCAGATGGATTCTTAAATATAATTCCGTTAGGTAGAGATGAAAACGGTAAGGTAGAAATCTTATATGAAATCGTTTATCATTCATTGGCTATTGGGTTCATTGCATTGACACTTCGTCGCAATAAAACAAAAACTACTAAAAAAATATGGTCTACTGGGATGTTAATTGTTATGACGTACTTGCTTCAAGCTTTAATTGGAACAACAGTTGTTGTTGTATTCTTTAAAGACTTATTCTTAGGAGCAGGGCTATTATTACCTTTAGGATTTGGACAAGGTCCAGGTCTTGCAACATCGATTGGATATGGATATGCTGATGGGGTTGGAAATTTAATTGATGGGGGAGCTCTTGGTGCGACCATCGCTTCTATTGGATTCCTTGTTGGTGGAATTATTGGTGTTGTTGCGTTGAACTATTATTCAAGAAAACATAACCTAAACGTTGATAAATTCCATAGTGAAAAACCACATATCAAAGAAACATTTGAATTCGAAACAATTCGTGAACTACGTGTATTTGATGCATTGACAGCACAAGTTGTTATTATATTTGTCATTTATGCAATGGTATACTTAACGCAAGCATTGCTTGAGAACGTATTGCTTCCACCATTAGGAGATCTTGGAAATACATTTGCAGGAGTCTTCCATGGATTCAACTTCTTAATTGGGATTTTATATGCGTTAGTCTTTAAACGTATCTTAGTTACTTTAGAACAGAAAAAGAAGAATGTTAATTTTATGACAAACAACTATATTCTATCAAATATTAGTAGTTTGGCATTTAACTTCTTAATCACTGCTGCTGTTTTAACAATTACAATTGGTTCAATTACAAGATACTGGGCATTTGTTGCCATAATGGCTGTTTTCGGAACTGCATTAACATTTGTGTTCTTACAGTTCGTTATTAAACGCATCTATGATGAAAAATATTTCATTCATTACTTCTTAGGATTGTTTGGTATGTTGACAGGGACGGCTTCTACTGGGTTGGCATTATTAAAAGGTGTCGATCGCGATTTTGAATCACCTGTTGCTGAAGAAATGGTACTAGGATCTGGAACAGCAATTTCATTAGCGTTACCATTGTTTGCACTAATCATGTTCCCTGGACTTGCTATCACTTCTGGTAATAATTTATGGAATGTGTTGGTCTTCATTGTGCCAGCAGTATACGGATTAATTCTTTTGGGAATTACTTTATTAATTAATCGCAAAAAGTAAAAAAAATATATTTACGATTTTATGTTGTAATATCAAAAATTGTTTGTTATAATAAATCGAAAATCACGTATAATAGCTTTGATAAGGTAAGCAAGTTTCTACCCTAAACCGTAAATTTAGGACTACGTGAAGCAATCCATAAGTTTCTTTTATGGGCTTCTTTATGTGTGCTATTGGTGCGCTTTAGAAGCCCATTTTTTTATTTTTAGGAGGATAATATATGTCAAATTTAAATGGTAAAATTGTTGAAGAAGGAATTACATTTGATGATGTGCTACTTGTACCGCAAGCATCTAATGTTTTGCCAAACGAAGTCATTTTAGAAACAAAACTAACAAAAAATATTACTTTAAATATTCCCATTGTTTCAGCGGCAATGGATACTGTGACAGAAGCAAAATTAGCAATTGCCCTTGCACGTCAAGGAGGAATTGGATTTATACATAAGAATATGACGATTGAAAAACAAGCTGAGCAAGTTGATTATGTGAAACGAAGTGAATCAGGGATGATTACCAATCCAATCACTTTACGTAAGGAAAACACACTAGAAGACGCTGAAGATATTTTATCTAGATATAAAATATCAGGATTACCAGTTGTTACAAAAGATAATGTTTTAGTTGGAATCGTGACAAATCGAGATTTGAAATATCGTGTTTTAGATGATACACCAATTGAACAAATTATGACGAAAGATCATTTGATTACTGCTTCAGTTGGAACCAGCTTAGAACAAGCAAAGAAAATCCTATTAGATAATAGAATTGAAAAATTACCGATTGTTGATGATGAATTTAAACTGAAAGGTTTAATTACTATTAAAGATATTGATAACGTTGTGAACTATCCTCAAGCTTGTAAAGATAGCAAGGGACGTTTACGATGTGGAGCAGCAGTTGGTGTTGGTCCAGAGACATTAGAAAGAGTTGAAGCACTTGTAAATGCTAAAGTAGATGTTATAACAGTTGATAGTGCTCATGGGCATTCAAAAGGTGTAATTGATACAGTAAGGGAGATCCGTGCAAAATTCCCAGATCTAGATATCATTGCCGGAAACATTGTAACTGCACAAGCAGCGATTGATTTGGTTGAAGCGGGCGCTAATACTATAAAAGTTGGTGTTGGACCAGGATCAATTTGTACGACAAGAATTATTGCTGGTGTTGGAGTGCCTCAAATCTCAGCAATCAATAATGTTTATGAATACACCAAAGATACAGATATTTGTATTATTGCCGATGGTGGCATTAAATTTAGTGGTGACATTGTCAAAGCTTTAGCGGCGGGAGCGAACTCAGTAATGATTGGATCATTACTCGCAGGAACCACAGAATCTCCTGGTGAAGAAGTGATTTACCAAGGAAGAAGATTTAAAACATATGTTGGAATGGGATCCTTAGTGGCAATGAAACGAGGATCTAGTGATCGTTACTTCCAAAAAGGAAATGGCGATTCTAAAAAACTTGTTCCCGAAGGAATAGAAGGTAGAGTTCCTTATAAAGGCGAACTGAAAGATTCTGTTTACCAATTATGTGGAGGAATCAGATCAGGTATGGGGTACTGCGGAACAAAAACGATTGATGATTTAATTAAAAATGGACAGTTTGTTAAAATAACAAGTGCGGGATTACAAGAATCTCATCCACACGATATACATATAACAAAAGAAGCACCAAATTATTCAAAATAAATATATTGCGTATAACCGCTTTAATAAGGTAAGCAAGTTTCTACCCTAGACCGTAACACCTAGGACTACGCAAAGAAGAAATCATTACACTGTAATGAGATTTTTCTTTGTGAAAAATCTCATTTTTTATATTTTATAGGAGGATTATTATGAACAGAGTCGCAGTAATTATGGGAAGCAAAAGTGATTGGGAAGTCATGAAAGAAGCATGTATCATCCTTGAAGAATTTGGAGTTTTATATTCAAGAGATATCGTCAGTGCTCATCGCACACCAGAAAAGTTAGTTGAATATGCGAAAAACGCAAAATCATTAGGGCATGAAGTTATCATAGCCGGAGCAGGAGGTGCTGCCCATTTACCTGGTATGGTTGCATCATTAACAACATTACCCGTGATTGGAGTTCCAATCAAGTCATCCAAACTAAATGGCTTAGACAGCTTATTATCTATTGTACAGATGCCAAATGGGATTCCGGTAGGAACGATGGCAATTGATGGTGCAAAAAATGCAGCATTATACGCAATTAGTATTCTTGCTATATCTAATCAAAATATTGCAACAAAACTACAAGAGTATCGAAACACACAAACAAATGATGTGTTAAAAGATCGAAAGTTAGTATTATAATGCGAATCGGTATTATTGGTGGTGGGCAATTAGGAATGATGATTGCTGAGGCTGCAAAAAAAATGAATCATAATATCACTTCGCTTGATCCGTTACAAAACGCTTCTATCACAAAGTTCTCAGATCTCCATATTGCAAAAGATTATGATGATGAAGAAGCATTAGAATATTTATATGAAAATTGTGATGTTCTAACCTACGAATTTGAAAATGTGAATCTCAATTTATTGGATTCATATAACGATAAATTACCGCAAGGAACATTCTCTCTAAGAATGTCAAGAGACCGAATTAGTGAAAAGAATTTTGCTCGATCACTAGGCATACCGATTGTTCAATTCAAAATTATTAAAGATGTTGAAGATATCGTCATCCCTTCGATATTGAAAACAACGACTGGTGGGTATGATGGAAAAGGACAAAGTAAAATAACAGAAAAAACACAAATTGACCAACTTTCATTAAAAGATGATAAAACATATATTTGCGAAGAAATAATCAACTTTGATTATGAAGTTTCTGTAATCTGTTCTAGAGATAAAGAAGGAACAATTGCCTTTTTCCCAATACCGATTAATAATCATGTAAATGGTATTTTACATACATCAACAATACACCAACCAATCGAGAAAATTATTAGAGATAAGGCATATGAGTATACAACGAAAATCATAAATGCCTTGCATTATGTTGGGACAATGGCAGTTGAATATTTTGTTGTTGGAGAAGATTTAATCTTTAATGAATTTGCCCCTCGTCCTCATAATTCAGGACACTACACAATCAATGGTTGTGATGTTTCTCAATTTGATAATCATGTTCTTGCAATAACCGGACAAAAAGTTGCATTTCCAAAACAAGAAGGATATACGACAATGCTAAATGTATTAGGTCAAAATAGAGATTTATTAGACAATCCTTGCGCCAAGAATAATGTTGAAGTGTATAGCTATGAAAAGAACTCAAGTATTAAAAACAGAAAGATTGGACATATCAATATTAATGATTCAAACATTGAAGAGATATTGATGACTTTAAAATCAATCACCAAGGAGTAACAATATGATAAAGCGGATATTTATAAGTAGAAAAACGGGATTTGATATAGAGAGAACTAATCTTATCGATAATATAAAAGAGAACTTTAATCTTAATTTAGAGTCATTAAATTATTATATCATTTATGATATTTTCAATATTAATGAGGATATATATAAAGTTGCTTTAAACGAAATATTCTCAGAAGTAAATAAGGATTTCGTAACAGAAAATCCATCACTTTTGAGAAATGTCATAGCACATGAATTTTTACCTGGACAATTTGACCAGCGTGCAGATTCAGCAGTTCAATGTATCAAATTATTGAACCCAAAAAGTACTGTGAATATCAAGAGTGGATTACTGATTACGTTTGATGAAGTAATTTCTCCAAATGATATTAATAGAATAAAAAGTTATTTAATAAATGAAGTCGAATCACGAGAAAAGAATTTAGATGTACTTCTGTTAGAAGATACTTCTACCGCTTCTGAAAATATCGTTATCGATGGTTTCATTAAAATGGAACTTCATCAACTAGAAGAACTTCATCAACACTTTTCATTCGCAATGTCAATGGAAGATTTATTGTTCATTCAACAATACTTTGTCAATGAAGAAAATCGTAATCCATTGCTAACTGAGCTAAAAGTGTTAGATACATATTGGAGTGATCATTGTCGCCACACAACATTTGAAACAGAAATTATTGATGTTGCATTTTCAAATGACAGTGTTTCAACCGAAATTTCAAAAACATATCAACAATATTTGAATGATAGAACATTCTTAAAAAGAGATAATAAACCGATTACTTTGATGGATATTGCGACGATTAATGCCAAACTTGAAAGAGAAAACGGCAATTTAGAAGATTTAGAAATTTCTGAAGAAATCAATGCAGCAAGTATTCATATCGATGTTGATGTAAATGGACAAGATAAACAATATCTTTTAATGTTTAAAAATGAAACTCATAACCATCCAACAGAAATTGAACCTTATGGGGGAGCAAGTACCTGTATTGGGGGAGCAATCAGAGATCCACTTTCAGGTAGAAGTTTTGTCTATGGTGCGATGCGAATTACAGGAGCTGGAGATATCACAGAGCCAATTCATAAAACACTTAAAGGAAAACTTCCTCAGCGAGTTATTTCTAAAGTAGCAGCTCAAGGTTATTCCTCATATGGGAACCAAATAGGTCTAGCAACAACATATGTTAAGGAATTGTATCACGAAGGTTACAAAGCTAAAAGAATGGAAATTGGAGCAGTAATTGGAGCAGCGCCTCTTGAGAATGTTCGCCGAGAGACTCCGGTTCCTGGGGATATTATTATCTTACTTGGGGGGAGAACGGGACGAGATGGAATTGGTGGAGCAACTGGTTCATCAAAAACTCACAATAGTAAATCACTGGATACATCTAGTTCAGAGGTTCAAAAAGGAAATGCTCCTGAGGAACGAAAAATCCAACGTTTATTTCGAAACAAAAATGTTACTGAATTAATAAAAAAATCAAATGATTTTGGTGCCGGGGGAGTTAGTGTCGCTATTGGAGAATTAGCTGACGGTATTAAAATTGATTTAAATAATGTTCCAACAAAATATGATGGCATAACTGGATTGGAACTTGCTATCTCCGAATCACAAGAAAGAATGAGTGTTGTGATTGATCCTAAAGATTATGATACGTTTATTCGTCTTTGTGAAACAGAGAATATTGAAGCAACGAAAATTGCTGAAGTTACAAAAGAAAAAAGATTGGTTATGACATGGAATGATACTGTGATATGCAATATCAGCAGAGACTTTATTAATACTTCTGGTGTCAGACAAAAGACTAGCGTTTCAGTATCCCCTTCTACGAACAAGAATCCCTTTAATCGATTTTATGAAGGGGATACATTACAAGAAAAAATAGAAACAGGATTACAAGATCTTAATATTTCTTCACAACAAGGTCTATGTGAAATGTTTGATTCAACAGTTGGAAGAACAACTGTTTTAGCACCATATGGTGGATTATATCAATTGACACCAACCCAAACAAGTATTCAAAAAATCCCAGTTCTACATGGACAAACAAACACAGTAAGCATGATGTCATATGGGTTTAATCCGTATATATCAGAGTGGAGCCCATACCATGGTTCACAATATGCAGTCATCGAATCGATGGCAAAAATTGTTGCATCAGGGGGACGATATCAAACAATCCGATTTACCTTCCAAGAGTATTTTGAAAGACTTGGAAACAATCCTGAAAAATGGGGAAAACCTTTTTCAGCTTTGCTAGGAGCATATCAAGCACTTCAACAATTTCATCTTCCTGCAATAGGTGGGAAAGACTCAATGAGTGGAACATATCACGAGATTACTGTTCCACCAACTCTTGTTTCATTCGCTGTAAATACTGCGAATATTAACGATATCATCAGTCCAGAATTTAAAAAGGTAGGTAGTTACTTATACCTCGTTCCGCACACACCTAATCCTAATATGCTTCCAAATTATGAACAATTAAAAAATAATTTTGAGTTTCTCAATAACAACATCACTTCTCAAAACATCCTCAGTGCGACAGCATTAGAATTTGGTGGATTATTTGAAGCACTCTTAAAATCATCATTTGGAAATAAAATAGGAATTGAAGTATCGACATCTTTCCCATTGTTTGATTTCAGTTACGGATCAATTTTGATTGAAAGTAATGTTGAATTAGAATATGAACACTTAATCTCCTTAGGGAGAACGAATGCAAAAGAAATAATTAAAATCAACGATGCTGAATTAACAATTACGGAGTGTATTGAAAAAAATCAAAAAACAATACGGGATATCTTTCCAATTGTTCATCAAGAACATCGTCAATTAAAACAACAACCATCCAAAAAAGCGACACAAATATATCATCATAAACAAGTTGATGAAGTACGTGTTTTATTACCAGTCTTTCCTGGTACGAATTGCGAATACGATAGTATGAAAGCTTTTGATGAAATAGGCGCAGTCACAAAAATATTTGTATTCAATAATCAAACTGAAAAACATATTGAAGAATCAATCACTACATTTGCTAAGTTGATTAAAGAATCACACATCATTCTATTTAGTGGCGGGTTTAGTAGTGGTGATGAGCCAGATGGTAGCGGTAAATTTATAGCCAGTGTATTACGAAATACAACAATTAAAAATGCAATTGATGAACATCTAAAACAGCAACGATTAATCCTAGGAATTTGTAATGGATTTCAAGCACTTGTGAAAGCAGGACTATTACCTTATGGAGAAATAAAAGCAACAAAAACATCTGATCCTCTTTTATTTAAAAATAAAATCAATCGTCATATTTCAAAATTTGCCAACACAAAAGTATCTTCTGTGAAATCACCTTGGCTAACATCATTTAAGGTAGATGATACTCACACCATTGCTTTCAGCCATGGCGAAGGACAATTTATTATTGATGAAGCAGGATACCAAGACTTATTAGAACATGATCAAATCGCTTTTCAGTATGTTGATGACTCAAATCAGCCAACATACTTGCCACATCTTAATCCAAATGGGTCTTCTTATGCAATTGAAGGTATTGTTTCTAAAGATGGATTAATTTTAGGTAAGATGGGCCATAGTGAAAGATATGAAGATGGATTATTTAAAAACATTTATGGAAATAAAAAACAAGATATATTTTCTAATGCCATACACTATTTTAAAGGAGAATAACAATGAAAAAAGAAATGTTATATGAAGGAAAAGCAAAAATTATTTACAATTCAGAGAATGAAAATGAAGTATACATCTATTATAAAGATGATGCGACTGCATTCAACGGAGTTAAGAAAGCACAAATCTCAAACAAGGGTATTTTGAATAATGAGATTACAGAAATTCTTTTTCAAAAATTAAAAGCTTTGGGAGTTGACAACCATTTCATCAAACGAATTGATGATAGAACGCAGCTATGTCAAAAAGTAAAAATCATTCCTTTAGAGTTTATTGTTAGAAATTATATCGCTGGTTCAATGGCAAAAAGACTTTTAATTGAAGAAGGAACAAAACCAGAAAATACAATTTTTGAAATTTGTTTAAAAGATGATGAACTTGGTGATCCTCTTATTAATGATCATCACGCAGTTGCTTTAAACTTAACAACATATGAAGAACTACATAGAATGTATACGATGGCAAATAAAGTGAACGAGATTTTAAGCGCAGTATTTTATAGAGAAGGTATCATCTTAGTAGATTTTAAAATTGAGTTTGGGAAAAATGAAAAAGGCGAAATCTTACTTGCTGATGAAATCAGCCCTGATACTTGTCGTCTTTGGGACAGTACAACATTAGAAAAATTAGACAAAGATCGTTTTAGAAGAGATCTAGGAAGTATTGAAGAAGCGTATATCGAAATCCTAAAAAGAATAAAATAAAGGGTGATCCCAATGAATGAAATAGAATTATTTTATCAAGATAAGATGAATGAAGAGTGCGGTGTATTTGGCGTTATCAATGTTTCCAATGCCAGTGAAGTAATGTATTATGGTCTTCATGCATTACAACACCGTGGGCAAGAAGGATGCGGAATTATTTCAACAGATCATTCATCGATTTATCAAATCAAAGGCGAAGGGTTAGTTACTGAAGTTTTTAATGAGACAAACCTTGCGACTTTAAAGGGAGATACTGCGATTGGACATGTTAGATATTCTACCTCTGGCGGAGGTGGAGTCGAGAATGTTCAGCCTTTCTTATTTCGACACCACACTGGTGACTTCGCATTATGTCATAATGGTAACCTTGTTAATTCCAAAGAACTGAAAAGGGATTTAGAAAATCAAGGAAGTATTTTTCAGTCAACAAGTGACAGTGAAGTCTTTGCACATCTTATTAAAAAAGATCGTCAAACAAATCGTTTGGAAGCGATAAAACATGCTCTCAATCGAATTGAAGGTGCGTTTGCCTTTTTGGCAATGAGTACGGATAAATTATATGCAATGCGAGACAAAAATTCATTACGACCGCTTTCACTTGCAAAACTAAATGGTGGTTATGTTATCTCAAGTGAAACTTGTGCTTTCGAAATTATTGGTGCACAATTCATTAGAGATATTCAACCAGGCGAAATCTTAATCATCAATCAAAACGGCGAAGTAAGTAGTGATTTTTACGCACAGAAAACATATAAAAATATGTGTGCAATGGAATATATTTATTTTAGTCGTCCCGATAGCGATATTGAAGGAATCAATGTTCATGCTTCCAGAAAAGCAGCTGGAAGAATTCTTGCTAAAGAACATCAAGTAGAGGCAGATATCGTAATTGGCGTTCCTGATTCATCTACTTCTGCAGCAATGGGATATAGTGAAGAATCAGGTATCCCAATGGAAATGGGTTTAATTAAAAACAAATATGTTGGAAGAACATTTATTCAACCATCACAAGCTATGCGTGAAAAAGGTGTCAAGATGAAATTGTCACCAGTACGATCTTTAGTACTTGGTAAAAGAGTAATTCTTGTCGACGATTCAATTGTTCGAGGAACGACATCAATAAAAATAATTCAACTTTTAAGAGATGCCGGAGCAACAGAAGTTCATATGAGGGTTGCTTCTCCTCCAATTACAAGTCCATGTTTTTATGGTGTAGATACCTCGACATATGATGAATTAATCAACGCAACAAACAGCGTTGAGGATGTTCGAAAAATGATCAACGCTGACAGTCTGGCATATATCAGCACAGAAGGAATTTTAAAAGCAACAAATAGAACAAAAATGTGTTTATCTTGTTTTACTGGTAAATACCCAACATATATTTATCAAGATCTTATTGATGCAAATAAAGATGGTAAATTCTAGGAGGATTCTATGTCACTAAAATATCAAGAATCAGGTGTAAATTTAGAAAGCGGCTATGAATCAGTTAGACGTATCCAAAAGCACATCAGCAATACAAACAACAAAGGTACATTATCGGGAATAGGAAATTTTGGTGGGTTATTCGATTTATCAAAATACAATATCAAACAACCAATCTTAGTTTCTGGGACAGATGGTGTCGGAACAAAATTACTGATTGCGCAAGAAGCGAACATCCATAACACAATTGGAATTGATTTAGTTGCAATGTGCGTGAACGATGTCTTGTGTATTGGTGCAAAACCATTACTATTTTTAGACTATATTGCCATTGGGAAAAATATTCCCAAAGTTATTGAAGAAATCGTCGAAGGAATTAGTCACGGATGCGTGATGGCGGGTTGTGCACTTATTGGTGGTGAAACTGCCGAGATGCCAGGGATGTATCAAGACAATCATTATGATCTCGCAGGATATACCACAGGAGTTGTTGAAAAAGAAAAAATGTTAGATATCTCCAATGTAAAAACGGGAGATGTTTTGATTGGTCTAGCTTCTTCTGGTGTTCACTCAAATGGATACTCATTAGTTCGCAAGATAGTATTTAATGATCATAATTTATCTCTCAACACATATGTTGAGGAACTGGATTCAACATTACAAGAAGAGTTATTAAAGCCGACAAAGATATATGTTGAAGGAGTGCTTGATGTTCTAGCACAAACAGAAGTGGCTTCTATTGCTCACATAACCGGCGGGGGATTTATTGAAAATATTCCACGGGCATTAAATGAGGATCAAGGAGTTTTAATCCATGAATCAGCACTGCCAAAATTACCGATTTTCCAGATGCTTGAAAGATTAGGAAAAATCGATCATTTTGAAATGTATAATATTTTCAATATGGGAATTGGAATGGTGTTAATCGTAAATCCAGAAAAAGCAGATAACGCTATACAAATTTTAAATCAATATCAGTATGGTGCTAGAGTCATTGGCCATGTGACAGATACTCCAGGCGTGGTGATTAAGTAATGAAAAATATTGCCGTTTTCGCATCAGGAACAGGATCAAATTTTATCGCAATATATGAAGCAATTGTCAATCAATATCTAGAAGCAAATATTGTTCTACTTGTATCTGATAGACCAAAATCATCAGTTGTAAAAAAAGCAATAAAATTACATATCCCAACATTCATTTTTAATCCTTCAGATTTTTCTGACAAGGCTTCATATGAGATAGACATCCTGAATATTTTGAAAGAACGAGATGTTGATTTAATTGTTCTTGCAGGTTATATGCGATTGATTGGCAATACATTATTAAATGGTTATCAAAGAAAAATCATAAACATTCATCCTTCGTTGTTACCACAATACAAAGGACTAGATGCAATCGGCCAAGCAATGAACGATAATGCAAAAATGACAGGTATTACAGTCCATTATGTAGATAAGGGAATGGATACTGGAGATATCATTGCCCAAGAATCATTTGTAATAGAAGCAAACGAATCAAGAGAAACAATTGAAGCAAAAGCACACAACATCGAACATCAGTTATACCCAAAAGTGATTAAAAAGATATTGGAGGATTTATAAATGAAAAGAGCATTAATCAGCGTCAGTGATAAAACAAATATTGTTGCTTTCACCAAACAACTTATTGAAAACAATTTTGAAATCATCTCAACGGGTGGGACAAAAAAAGTCTTAGATGCAGCTGGCATTAAAACAAAATCGATTGAGGAGATTACAGGATTTCCAGAAATTCTAAATGGTCGCGTTAAAACATTGCATCCTCTCATCCACGGTGGCTTATTATCTCTAAGAGATAACGAAGATCATATCAAACAAGTCGTTCAAAACGATATTGCTTACATTGATTTAGTTTGTGTAAATTTATATCCTTTCAAAGAAACAATTGAAAATCCTCAAACAACTTTTGATCAAGCAATTGAGCAAATTGATATTGGTGGTCCTTCAATGTTGCGAAGTGCAGCAAAGAATTATAAGTTTGTGACAGTTGTCACAGACGCACATGATTACGATTTAGTTATCAATGAAATCACAGAATATGGGGATACATTACTTGATACAAAAAAAGCACTAAGTGCAAAAGCATTTCGTCAAACAGCGAAATACGACAGCTACATTTCCAACTATCTAACACAACAACTAGATATAGAATTTCCAGAAGATTTAACAGTAACATATGAATTTAACCAGTCGCTAAGATATGGTGAAAATCCACATCAAAGTGCTGCTTTATATAAAAGTAATCATAATGAATATTCATTGTTAAGCGCAAATATATTAAATGGGAAACCATTATCTTACAATAATATTCAAGATGCCAATGCCGCATTGAATATTCTCAAAGAACATATCTTACCAACTGCTGTTGCCTTAAAGCATATGAACCCTTGTGGAGTTGGTAGTGACAAATCAATTGTGAATGCTTTTCTAAAAGCATACAATAGTGATCCTGTATCAATCTTTGGTGGGATAGTGGCATTGAATGAAGAAGTTAATGAAGAGTTAGCAATAGAACTTAATAAAACATTTTTAGAAATTATTATTGCCCCTTCTTATACAACAGATGCTTTAGACATTCTTAAAAAGAAAAAGAATCTTCGTGTTCTTCAATTAGATACAAAAAAAGAAAACAGTGATTCTTATCAAATAGTAAGTGTGAACGGGGGAATGCTAATTCAAAACACAGATCATTATTTAGTTGAAAAAAATGATTTAGATGTTGTCACAAAACTTCAACCAAACGAAGATGAATTAGATGATTTATACTTCGCTTGGAAAATTGTTAAACATGTAAAATCAAATGCAATTGTTATTACAAAAGATAACCAGACAGTTGGGATTGGTGCTGGCCAAATGAATCGTGTGGGTGCCGCAGAGATTGCTCTAAATTGGGCAAGGAAACATGGACACAATTCAAATTTAACAATGGCAAGCGATGCTTTTTTCCCGTTTGACGATGTTGTTAAATTAGCAAGCGAGTACGGTGTTACAAGCATCATTCAACCAGGTGGAAGCATCCGTGATGAAGATTCCATAAAAGCGTGTGATGCATTAGGAATCAAAATGGTCTTTACAAAAAATAGACATTTCAAACACTAGAGGTGAGGGTTATGAATGTATTAATATTAGGCAGTGGGGGAAGAGAACATGCTTTGGCTCGTGCCGTAAGTAAATCCAAATTATTGAATCAATTGTTTGTAATACCAGGTAACCCTGGTATTTATCCTATCGCAAAATGTATTGATTTAAATCCTTTTGATAATGATAAAATAAAAGGATTTTGTATAAATAATGATATTCAGTTAGTAATTCCTGGTAGTGAAGTATATTTAGAAAATGGAATTGCTGATAGTTTTCAAGATACAAATATTGCAGTCTTTGGACCTACTAAGAACGCAGCAAAAATTGAATCAAGTAAAGAGTATGCTAAAGACTTAATGAAAAAATATCATATTCCTACCGCTAAATATGAAGTGTTTACCCAATACGAACAAGCAGTCGAATATGTTAAGAATCACGATCTACCTATCGTTCTAAAGTATGATGGTTTAGCTGGTGGAAAAGGTGTTGTAATTTGCAACACTTTGACAGAGGTCCTTAATACTCTTGATCAGATGTTGAATCAAAAAATATTCGGAAACGGAAAGGTCGTAATTGAAGAATACCTAGAAGGTCCAGAATTTAGTTTTATGACTTTTGTGCATAACGATACAGTTATTCCGATGCCAATCGCGCAAGATCATAAACGATTACTGGATAATGACTTAGGACCAAACACCGGAGGAATGGGGATATATACACCAGTTCCAATCATTAGTGATTCGGTCATTCAAGATTCATTAGAAGAAATAATGGTAAAGACTGTACAAGCAATGACGATAGAACAAAACCCATTTACTGGATTTT
>JBFFLJ010000013.1:0-35966 GCA_041554935.1 Candidatus Izemoplasma sp. | reverse complement strand
CATATTTGGGACCTGTTTTCAGTATTCATGTTGGACGTAAAGGATATGGGATTAGCTGGTGTTTTGAGTAAAATAAAAATGAGTTCTCATGAACTCATTTTATTTTAATATTTTAGTGCCATATAATACTTTCCCAATTACAGGTGTTTTTACTTCAATTGCGTGATAAGGACACATTTCTTGACAACAGTAGCAGCGAATACATTTGCTATAGTCATATTGAGGAGGTGTTGTTTTGTTTCCTTTTGGGAACTGTAGTGCTTTATCTTCCAAAGGACAAACTTCAACACATACACCACACTTTTGACAAGCATCCTTAATAATATATGGTCTTCTAATGACGTGTTTTCGTAAGAACGATAAACTCGTCGAGTCTTCTTTTTTAACTGTCCCTCGATCAATATCAAATGCTTTATTAATGAGAGGGGCAATTGGATCACCAATAATTTCAATATCTTCGTATGTTCCTAAACCACGTTCTTTTCCAGCAATAATTGTTGGAATCAAGAGATGATTTAAATCTACCATTTTACAAAACAACGTATCCATAGCAACAGGATCAGTTGAAATCATAATCACATTCATTTTGATTGGATTTCCATTACGAGGACCGTTACCTTCCATTGCGAGAATACCATCCATAATATGTAAATCGACATTTAGATATTGATCTAAATCAATCAACATATCCGCAAAATTATAGGCATTAGTATATCTTGAATGCATTGTTGCTTTATTATATCCAACAACCGCACCAAACGGATTTTTTATTGCACCAGTAATTCTTTGTAAAGCATGAGCTTTCATTTTTGGAAGATTAATGATGGCCTCTGTTTCTAAAATGCCATTAGCGATATCAAATTGTTTGCAGGCAACACCTTCTGGATATGAAATTGTTTCACCATTTAGAAAATCAGCAAAAAAAACATCATAACGATCAGCAACTTCTTTTAGACCTGCTTTATTGGCTGCTTTTTCAGGATTTCCAAAACCTGGCGAATCACCATACTTAATTGGATATTGATGTTCTTTCATTATTTTTATAACAGCTTCAAGAATAACAGGATGAGTCGTAACTGCATTTTCAGGGTGGCTTCCAACAACTAAATTGGGTTTCAACAACACTTTTTTACCTTTTGGAATAATACTTTCAATACCACCAAGTTGTTTTAAACCCCAATCAATTTTTTGGTAGACTTGATCCAAATCATACTCAGTACAACGCATAACAACAACTTTGCTCATTTAATCACCACCTTGTTCAAATTATAACAAATCTTAATGATTAAATGAACAAAAATATGATAAAATGTTAATGGTGATAAAGATGGAATTACTGCAACATATCAAACAACTTTTAGAATACAAAAATCAAATCTACATCGCAATTGATGGACCGTGTGCCAGTGGAAAAACTTCCTTTGCTAAAAAATTAAGTGATAAACTTGATGCAACATTAATTCACATGGATGATTATTTTTTACCACCGGAACTCAAAGTTACGAAACGTATGCAAGAAATTGGGGGCAATATTCATTACGAACGTATTATTGATGAATTATTTTCTGATTTAGAACAATCAGTTATTCATCACAGAAAGTTTAATTGTTCTAGCAATCAGTTTGAGCAGATTCAATCTGTTAAACTGAAGCCAATTGTAATTTTGGAAGGTGTATATTCACTTCATCCAAAACTCCGACATCACTTTGACGTTAAAGTTCTTTTAACCATAGATGAAGAAACTCAAAAGGAACGATTGATTGCAAGGAGTGGAATACAATTATATCAAAGGTTTGTTACAGAATGGATTCCTTTAGAACAACGATATTTTAACAATGAAGACTTTGAACAAATCGCAGATTATACTCTTGATACAACAAGAGTATCAATATAGTGTAAAATAGCGAGGTGGCAATGTGATTTATTTTGACTTTTTGAACCCGTATTTGATTTATATGTTTTTTGTTTTGTTGACGGCATTAACAATATACACCATTTTTTATAAAAGGGAGTTTATTGCCAAACATAAAAAAACGATCTTTTTGATTGCTACGATATTATTGCTTTGGTCACAATTCGCAAGATATTTTGGCATCATGTTTACAACTGATTTTGATGTTACCCGAAATCTACCATTTTATATGTGCAGACTAAGTTCTTTGGTTTTACTGTACTACGTTATCACAAAAGACAAAAGGTTGGAACCATTCTTATTTTTCTGGGGAGCAACTGGCATCGCAGGAATTATTTATCCAAATGGTCCGATTGCTAATGTCGCAAATCTCACAGAAACGTTCTATATCGATCATTTCCTTTTAACGATAACGCCTTTCTTCTTAATTGTATACCAAGGATACAAACCAAGGTTTTCCGATGTCCTGAAAATTACCGGATTAATGGCATTTATTTTGTATTCATTTATTCCCATCAATCATTGGATGGGTGCAGACTATTTCTATTTATCAGATCAATCTATTTTCGCGATACTATTCCCAGGACAATCAAGTTTTATCTTTGCGACAGTGCACTATGTTATCGCAGGATTCTTCTTTAGTTTATATTATATTTTTGTAAAAGTAAGTGATGAAAAGGCGGTGCAATATTTATGAGAATTGGTTTATTTACAGATGCATACTATCCAATTATCAGTGGCGTTACAATTTCAGTCCACACGTTAAAGACAGAATTGGAAAAACTCGGACATGAAGTATTAGTGTTTACCCATACCCATCCTAATGCAAAAGAAAACCCATTAGTAATTCGCTTCAAGGGACAAAAATTACCAATGAAAGGCATGGAAGACTTTCAGGTCTCAAAAGTAACAAGTAAAAGAATCGTACGTGTATTATCATATAACTTAGATATCATCCATTGTCATACAGAATTTACAATTGGTAGATTGGGAAGAAAAGCCGCAAAAAAAGGCAGAATACCAGTTGTTCATACATATCATACAATGTATGAAGACTACATCCATTTCATTACAAAAACATTTTTAAAACCGTTACGTTTAGTATCTAAGGTATATTCAAGAAGCTTTGCGAACAGTGCTGATGAAGTGATTTTTCCCACAATTAAAGTTAAAAACACCTTTGATCGTTATGGCTTTAAGAAACATTCACATATCATTCCAACTGGAATATACTTAGAACGGTTCTGTCATATCAATTACACCGATAAAGAACTTCAAGAATTACGTTTATCTCTTGGTATTGAACCAAATGATTTTGTCTTGTTATTCTTAGGTAGAATTTCACTTGAAAAAAGTATTGATAGATTAGTCGAACACTTTGCAAAACTAGAAGACACAAAAACAATCAAATTATTACTTGTTGGTGATGGACCAAATTTAGAGGATGCAAAAAAACTGGCTAATCAACTAGGGGTAATGAACAGAGTTATTTCGACAGGTATGGTGAAACCATGTGAAGTAGGTAAATACTATAAAATATCTGATTTGTTTGTTAATTTTAGTATTACAGAAACACAAGGATTAACCTATATCGAAGCTTTAGCTTCAGGAGTCCCAGTCCTCGCAAAGTATGATGAAAACCTCGAAGGAGTCATTATTAACAACTTGAACGGACTAACATTTAGAACAGATGATGAGTTTGTGGACTCATTCAGACTATTAACTTCAAATCGTGTGAGATTTCAGGAAATAAAGAATAATACAACAAAAAATATGGAACGCTTTAGCGCATTTACTTATGCAAAGAATGTTGAAGAGATTTATTATTCACTATGCAACAAATAAAAAAAGAACCAATTAAAGTGAAATACTTTAATTGGTTCTTTTTACTTATTCGTCATCATCTTTGAAATAGTTATATTCTAACGCATACACATTGTACATATAATCATTGATAAGTCTTTGATTAATTGAAAGTAAATAACTAGGTGTAACGGCATCATCAATAATCACATATTGTTCACTCATTGAATCATAACTATAATTCTTTGAAATAAAACTCATATCCGCAAAACGAACAAAATTATCAGTGTTTGCCAGTGCATCTTTACCAAATACTTGTTGGTAGTTAAGGTTTAGTCCAAATAGATTTGATATAGTTGGAATAAAATCAACACTAGACATATAATTATCAAATATTTTTGAAAACATGTTGATTTCTGGGTGTACTGGATCTACTTGATTTGAGAATACTATTAATGGGACATTATGTAAATCCATATCATCATCATCAATCTTCATATCATCATATTCCCAAATTGTGTCATTATCAACTCCATAAGCATAATGATCACCAAAAATCATAATTACTGTATCATCAAGTTTATTAGCAGCTTCTAGTTCATCCATTAAATATCCAATTGCTAAATCCAATTCCATATTTGCAGCAAGGTACCAAAAAATCTCTTCTGGAAGGTTTATTCCTTGATCTATTTCATACTGCGCAACTTCATCTTCATGTAGTTGTGCAATTCTGTGACTGTCATTATATTTGAAATGTCCAGATACAGTAACCATATTGACGAAGAATTGATCTTCATTGATAAAATAAGGAAGTGATATTTCCATCATTTCAAGATCACTTTGCCACACGTGATTATTGACAATTTGTCCTGGGTCTGGATTATCTAGCAGTCCAAGTTCCTCACTTCCCATGTATAAATCATAACCTAATGTCTCACGATGGAATGTACTTCGTGGATAGAAGTAGTCTGTATAATTATGAAATGAGAATGTGGAGTAATCTTTTTGTTCAAATAATTTTGGTAATGTATTTGGAAGAGTATTATTAATAAAAGATTGCATACTCAGTGTGACATTTTTATCGGGATACATACTTGTCTGTACTAAAAATTCTGTGTCAGCTGTACTACGATAATAAAGTGGAGAATAATAATTTTCAAAATATCCATAGTTTTCTTTTAGGTTATATAGGTTCGGTGTTAATTGCTCGTTAATTGCAAACGTATCCAAACTTTCTGCCATAATCAAAATTAGATTCTTATCTTTTAAAATATCAGTATATGTATTAGCTAAATGTTCTGGTTGTTCACTAAAATAGTCATCAAGAAGAATAGCATACTCATTCTCAGATAAAGGATCAGTTCTAAATAAACTAAAGAAGTCACGCTGCGAGTATGTCAATAGTCCGAATTTCTTAAGTGCCTCCTGTGGAGAAAACATATATGTATAAAGATCCATATCAGTATAAGTAATATCGACATCACTATTTTCAAGGGTTTCATCAATTGTAGTTACGGAGATAAAATATAAGGATAAACTAAAAATCAAAAAGAATAACGGTTGTTTTAAGCCATCATATGAGATATTAACATTTAATATTTTAAAGCGACGTAAGATATAGAAAGTTACAATCGGTACCAAATAGAAAATATGGCCAAGTCTTATAGCTAATAAATAATTATCAGAAAATCCCAAAGCTTTATTAACATCTGCTAATAAGCCGATAGAAAAAACTCCGAAAGGGAACGAACAATAGATGTCTTGATTTAAATATAGAAACGAAGTAAAGGAAATTAACACGTAAAGTGAAATCTTAATTGTTTTTTCTTTGAAAAATTTCAGAACGAATAAAATCAATACAGAATATGAAAGAGAAAATAAGATTATTTTCAAGAAGTCACCATTAAAGTTTAGTGTCAATACTCGCATTTTTAACAAAATCTCAAGATACAAAATAGAGATAAAAATATAACTAAATAATAATAACGTTTTATAATAATTTTGTTTCATAACATCAACACCTTTACAGTTAATCATTATACTAAAAATATCCTAGAAATGGAATACCTAAATCCTGAAATTATATGTATTTAATTCTTGACAATTTTCACGCTAAAGCATAAAATGTATATAGTCTCTTTTCAAGAGATAACACGGCGATCGTGGCGAAGTGGTTAACGCACCGGATTGTGGCTCCGGCATTCGTGAGTTCGATTCTCATCGGTCGCCCCATATTTAATGGGCTATGGCCAAGAGGTTAAGGCACCGGACTTTGACTCCGGGATCGAAGGTTCAAATCCTTCTAGCCCAGCCATTTGCGGGTGTGGCGGAACTGGCAGACGCGCTAGATTTAGGCTCTAGTTCTTCGGAGTGCAGGTTCAATTCCTGTCACCCGCACCAGATGGATAATAAAAGCATAGAATTCTATGCTTTTTTATTTATTCAATTTTTACGCTTTTGAATGCAAATTAGTAAGACACATAAAAAAGTGTTATAAATCTTTTAGAACTTCTTCGGCATGCCCATTTGCTTTAACATTTAAATACTCTTTTATTACAATTCCTTTTTCATCTAAAATAAATGTGCTTCTTACAATACCCATATATTTTTTTCCATACATACTTTTCTCTTTTAAGACATCAAATGCTTTAACAAGCTCTTCGTTTTCATCACTTAATAGCAATAAATCAAGTTCTTGTTTCAAAATAAAGTTTTTATGAGATTTAATGGAATCTCGACTTACGCCGATAATTAGATATCCTTTGTCATTAAATTCTTTCTGGAGGCAAGTAAATGATTTTGATTCGATTGTACAACCAGAAGTATTGTCTTTTGGGTAAAAATATAAAACTATTTTTCGGCCCGCAAAATCACGTAATGAGTAAGATTGATCGTCAGAAGCCGCTAGTGTGATATCAAGATAATTTTTGTTCATTTCTCTTTTCCTTTCTTGTTTTTGGGACTGGATCATATCCACCCTTTGATAAGGGGTTACAACGCAAGATTCTAAACACGCTGAGGAATGAAGCATAGATAAAATTGTGTTTTTCAAATGCTTGACGACTGTATGTACTACATGTTGGATGATATCGACAAGATGGTGTTGAATTTTGTGTTTTTACTTTATATAAATCAATTAACTTAATTATAAACTTATTCATATGCCACACCTCCTAAATCAAATTGTATCACTTGTTTCTATAACGTGCAAGAAATGTGATATTTTGTTAGACTTTTTGAAATTGGTCCTTTATAATACCTTTTGTGGTGATAGTATGATTAACAAACAAAACATTGAATTATTTTATGATTATTATAACGAGTTATGTGAACTTTTGTATGAGAAACATCATGTTGCCTATTTAGATGGCATGAATGAATCATTTAATTATTTGCTTGATGAAGCCTTTGAGAAAGATTATCAAGCTGAGGTTATTGCAAAAGCTCATGAGTTAAAAGCACTTATTAAACACATCGAATTTAAACCAGAAGAAATTCGAAAAAGCGTCCAATTAGGTCTTCTTAAAGGATATAAACATGCTTTTGAGTCAAATGGCCAAATGACTCCAGATTCGATTGGATTGTTTGTTGGTTACTTAATTAAGAAACTCTATACCAACAAACCAATCAAAACAATCTTTGATCCTTTGGTTGGAACTGGTAACCTCATCTACACAATCATCAACTATTTAGAACAAGATATCAAAGCTTATGGTGTTGATAATGATGTTTTAAAATGCAATCTTGCTCGTAACTTAGGTGATTTAATTGATTGTGAGAATGAAATGTTTCTACAAGATACCTTAACCTATTACAATCAAGGATTTGATGTGGTTGTTATGGACGTGCCATTTCATAAAGGAAGCAGTTATTTACCATATAAAGTAATCAATCATCACCTGGATTCTTTGGTAGACGGAAATTATTTTATTAGCATAATTGAAAATGATTTTTTTGAACAAAAAGGTAGTGAGATATTTAAAGAAGAGATTGGACAAAAAGGGTACTTATTTGGCTTGATTAAATTAAATGAAACACTTTTTCAATCAAATCCTAAAAGTATCTTAATTATTCGCAAAAAGGGTGAAGCTGTTTTACCATTGAAAGATTTTTTATTAGTAGAGTTACCTAGTTTTAATGATATGGAAAATTTGAACCATACAATCAATCAACTTGAGAAATGGTTTCAAGATAGAGAGGATGATTTAATATGAAAATAATGGCTGTAAATGCAGGGAGTTCATCACTAAAGTTCCAGTTACTAGATATGCCATCTGAAAATGTTATCGCAAGTGGCGTAGTTGAAAGAATCGGATTAGATGATGGAATCTTCACGTTGAAATACGGTGAAGAAAAACAGAAAGATGTTATTGAGATTGAAACACATGAAAAAGCAGTTAGCTTACTTTTAGTTAAATTGGTAAAAAGTGGCGTGTTATCATCTTTAGAAGAAATTCAGGGAGTAGGACATCGTGTTGTTCATGGTGGTGAGAAATTTTCTGACTCGGTTTTAATTACTGATGAAGTAATTAAAGGGATTGAGGAAGTTTCAGAATTAGCACCGTTACATAATCCGGCTAACTTAACTGGAATTCGTGCTTTTCAAAAAGCTCTACCAGGTGTTCCTTGTGTAGCAGTATTTGATACAGCGTTTCACCAAACAATGGATCCAGTAACATATATGTATAGTGTTCCTTACGAGTGGTATGAAAAATATGGCGTTCGTAAATACGGATTTCATGGTACTTCTCATAAGTATGTTAGTTTACGTGCCGCAGAAATGTTACAAAAACCAATTGAAGATACAAAAGTGATTGTTTGTCACATTGGGAATGGTGTTAGTTTATGTGCTGTTGATGGTGGAAAAAGTATTGATACTTCAATGGGCTTTACACCTCTATCAGGAATTTCTATGGGTACTCGTTCAGGGGATATTGATCCTGCGATTGTGCAATTTATCAGCGAGAAAAAACATGAGACATTGGATTATGTTATTAATGAGTTAAATAAAAAATCAGGGTATCTAGGGTTGAGTGAACTATCAAGTGATTCTAGAGATTTATGGGAAGCTGTTCATAAAGGCGATGAAAAAGCGACACTTGCTGTTGAAAAACAAGCAAAGATGATTGGCGATTATATCGGTGCATATTACCTATCACTTGGAGGTTGCGATGCGATTTGTTTCACAGCGGGAATTGGTGAAAATGCTATTGAAACCAGATCTTTAATTGTGAATCGTTTATCTGCACTTGGTATTAAATTAGATGAGGAATTGAACAATGTTCGTGGAGAAGAAACATTGATATCAACAAAAGATTCCAAATTTAAGATTTTACTAATTCCTACAAATGAAGAAGTAATGATTGCTAGAGACACAATTAGATTGATTCATAAATAAAAAGAAAAAGACAATAGCTATTCGTAATATTCTTACAAAGGGAGGAATATGATGAAAAAAATTGTCTTTTTATTTTTGATAATTTTATGTATAGGAATACCTACTCATCCTGTAAATGCTCAAACAAAAGTATTTGATTGCTTGGAGGGTGAACTTGAGGTTTCCTTTGGGGGTAATTCTGTTCAGGTTATTAAAAGAGGTGCTGATCCGTTTATAAAGACCATTTCTGATGAAAATTTTTATTCGATTAATAACGCTCTTTGCACAGATGAACACGTCATAATTTATGGATTTTCACATACTACAGATGCTCCAACTTATTATGATGGACTAATGATTGTTTTCAGTTCATCAGGAGATGTTGAAATGATTAAACTCATTGATTATGAGGGGTTAGAAGAAGTTAAATCACTTGATTACATGGATAACACCTATATGCTTCATCTTGAACTAAATACTAATGATAGAGATTACCTTTATCTCGCAGACTATATTATTTCCTACAATGAAGATTTTGAAGAAGTTGCGACACATGAGTTTTCGCAAGAAATCAAGAGAAAGCTCGTTAAAGATAACATCTACCTACTTTCATTTAATTATCAAGGAGATTATGATTATGGGATACTATCAAACAATGAAGTGCTCAGCAACGAGAGTTTGTTATCATTAGAATCGTACTATACCTCCTCAGTATATATTCCTTTTATTAATCAAGGATTTCTCAATGGAGAAACAGTAGAAAATGGGATATTAGTTACTTATCCGGGAAACTACTCTTTTTCATATAATAATCAAATATATGATTTTGTCTTAGAACCAACAATAAGTGGTGTAGAAGATCAAACAGTTTATCAAGAATCAAAATCATTTGAAGTTAGCGCCGGAAATGTTTTAGTAAATAATGAACTATACATTCAAGGTTCGAGTATTGATTTCCCCGGGAACTATGATGTTATTATTGAGGGGATTAATGGGTATACAAAGGAATTGTCTTTTACGATATCAGCTCAAGTCGAAGGAGTTATTAATAATCAAGACTATAACGAAGATTTAGCGATTGTATTTTTAGGGACAGGCTACTTAAATAATAATACGGTAACCTCACCTTTGGTCATTAGTAATCCTGGAGAGTATGTTTTACGAGTTGTTGGACAAAATGGATATAGTGAGGTATATGAATTCACATACACACTAGAAGAAAAACAATTTTCATTGGCAGGGTTTATCCAAAATATAGATATTTTCTTATTAATCATTACAATGATTGGTGGGGTTGTATTATTACGTAAGAAAATAAAGTGATTAGTATCACTTTATTTTCTTTTTTACAACAGTATGAAATTGTTTGTGTGGTATAATTGTGGTAGGTGGTGATCAGATGGATTTCACATATTTAAATGTCGAAACTCACTATGCGATGAACGGTAGTAATATTCGAATTCAAGACTTGATTGAGAAAGCAAAAACTTTTGGTTTCTCTTCTTTAGCAATCGCTGATCCCAAAATGTATGGTGTTTTAAAGTTTTACGAAGCTTGCATAAAAAACAATATTAAACCATTGATTGGACAAGAAATCTTATTAGAAGGTATTCAACAAGAAAAGCGAAACAAAGTCCTTGTTTATGCTTTGAATAACGAGGGGTATCAAAACCTCTTAACGTTATCAAGTATTATGGCAAGTGATAGTGTCGTTTCATTATCACAATTAAAACACTTAAACAGTGGTATTTTAGGAATATATATAACTAATAATTCAGAACTGTTTTCGTATTTCAGTTCGAATCAAAAAAATGCTTTTTTGGAAGTAATTGACTCGTTAAACAACCATTTTAAAGACTATTTTATTTCTGTATCACAGTCTCATGATTTGAATCATTTTTTTGAGACAAGACAGAAACTTATATATGCAGACAAAATATCATATCTAAATGAACAAGACCAAGAAGTAACAAATGTCTTGAAACAAATCTTCAATAAGAATATTGATGATTTGTTTGATCAAGAAAACGGCACATATTATAAACCGTATATACCAGAAAATCATGTATATAAAAATGCTTTAGAAAATATTGATTGGTTAATCCATCAAGCAAATGTTTCGATTGATTTTTCAAAAACATATTTACCATCGTACAAACATAATAAAAAGGTATCAAGTAAAGAATATCTAGACGCCTTGGTATATAAAGGATTAGAAAAACGTCTTCAAGGTAAAAAAGTGAATAAAAAAATATATTTAGAACGTGTTCAATATGAACTGTCAGTTATCGATACAATGGGATATAATGATTACTTTTTGATTGTATGGGATTTTGTGAAATACGCGAGATCAAAAGAATATTTGGTTGGACCCGGACGTGGAAGTGCCGCGGCCAGTTTGGTATCCTATTGTCTTGGGATAACAAGTGTTGATTCGATTGAATATGACCTTGTATTTGAACGATTCCTAAATCCAGAACGAATTACACTCCCAGATATTGATATGGACTTACCTGATGACAAACGGGATGATATCATTTTGTATGTCAAAGAATTTTATGGGAAAGATCATGTTGCAAGTATTTGCACATTTGGAACATTTTTAATGAAATCAGCTATTCGTGATACTGCCCGAGTCTTACAAATAGATGGAATCTTAATTGAAGAAGTCATACAGTATTTGACTCCTTACAATTCCATAAAAACTGCATTAATAGAATCAAGCGAAATTAAAAATATGATGCAGCAAAGTGAACCTGCAAATCAACTTATCCTAATTGCAAGTCAAATTGAGGGGTTGAATAAGCACGTCTCTACACATGCTGCTGGAATCATTGTTTCTGCAGAAGAGCTTACCAAACATACAGCTGTGCAACCAGGGTTGCTTCAAATGCATCAGACACAGTTTGAGGCATCTGACTTAGAACATATTGGGATGTTGAAAATCGACTTTTTAGGATTACGAAATCTATCTTCAATCGATAATATAGTTCGCATGATTAATCAAAATGAAAAGACACATTTAGATATATATAAAGTTCCTCTCGATGATCAGTTAACATATCAACTGTTACAACGAGTTGATACGACTGGAGTATTTCAGTTGGAATCTCCAGGAATGCGCAGTTTGATCAGACAAATGCAAATGAAAGATTTTGAAGACATTGTTACTGTCTTAGCATTGTTTCGACCAGGACCAATGGAAAACATCCCGGGATATATCAAACGTCGCTTTGGGGAAGAAACTGTTTCATACCCACATCCACTATTAGAAGAAGTTTTAAAAAGTACTCACGGGATAATTATTTTTCAGGAGCAGATTGTTAAGATTGCTTCTCTATTCGCAGGCTATTCTCTTGGTGAGGCAGATTTATTAAGAAGAGCTGTTAGTAAAAAACAACAAGAAGTACTAAATAAAGAACGTGAAAATTTTGTTAATAAAGCGACTAAAATGGGAAGAGAGTTAAAAGTAAGCAATGAAATTTATGATTATATCGTCAAATTTGCTAACTATGGATTTAACCGCGCTCACTCAGTAGCTTATGCAATGGTTTCATATTGGATGGCTTATTTAAAAGCCAATTATCCAAAGTATTTTATTAGTGTTTTAACAAGTAGTGTCATTGGAAGTGAAACACAAATGCGCAACTATATCTTTGAAGCCAATAAATTAGGCGTTAAAATCCTTCCACCTTCTGTCAATCTATCAACTATGATTTTTGAACCAGAAGATCAAAATTTACGCTATCCGCTTTTGGGAATCAAAAATGTTGGTGTAAATAATGCGAATAGTTTGTTGGAAATCCGTAATAATAAGCCATTCACATCGTTTATTGATTTTGTATCTCGCACTCACACGGATCTCAATAAACGCGTCATTGAATCTTTGATTAAAGCTGGGGCCTTAGATGAATTTGGATTGAATAAAAAAACGATGCTTCTTAAATTGGAAGAAGTCATCAACTATACGATGTTGGGAAGTTTTATACAGGAAAAACAATTCACTTTGAATCAATTAGAAGAATATGGATTTGAGGAATTAAAAGAGTTAGAAAAAAGTGTGTTGGGATATAATCTAACAGTAAATCCACTAAGTGAGTTTACGGAATATATAGCACAACATAAACTACAAAAACCTTCTGATTTATCTATTGATCAACTCGGCAAGCAAGTTCGTATTATTGGGACACTTTCTTCCATGCGAAAGATCAAAACAAAAAATGATAAATATATGGCATTTGTGACAATTCAGGATGAATTCTCACAATTGGATGGTGTTGTTTTCCCAAATGTATTTTTAGAACATGAAGTGATTTTACAAAAAAATAAAGTATACTTATTTATGGTGAAGATTGAAGAACGAAATACAAATTTACAGCTTGTAGTTGAAAAAATCCATTTATTATCAAAGTAAAAACGTATACATTTTGATTTAACACAGTAACGAAGTGTCATTGTGTTATAATCTTCAATGGTGGTGATAATTTTGAGAAAAATAGCAGTATTAACATCTGGTGGAGATGCACCTGGTATGAACGCGGCAGTTCGTTCTGTTGTTCGTTCGGGTCTGCATTTTGGAATGCAAGTATATGGTGTCTTTAACGGATATGAAGGTTTGGTAAATAATGAAATCAAAGAGTTGTCTCGATACGATGTCGGTGGTATCATTAATCGAGGGGGAACAATGTTAGGAAGTGCACGTTTCCCGGAATTTGAGAAGAGAGAAGTTCGCCAAATTGCTGTAGATAACTTAAATAGCTTAGGAATTGAAGGTGTTGTGACTATTGGGGGAGACGGAACATATCGTGGTGCACAGGCTCTGACCGAGATGGGTATTAATTGTATTGGGTTACCTGGCACAATAGATAATGACATTTCTTCAACTGATTTTACAATTGGATTTTATACGGCACTACAAACAATTGTTGATTCAATTGATAAACTGCGGGACACATCAATGTCTCATAAACGTTGTAGTGTTGTTGAAGTAATGGGAAGATATTGTGGAGACTTGGCTTTGTATGCTGGTATCGCAGCCGGAAGTGAGTATATAATAACTCCAGAAACTGGGTTCCATAAACAAATTACATTGGATCGAATTAAACAAGCACATACAGATGGTAGACGTCATGCACTTGTTGTAGTGACAGAACACATGTTAGATGTTTTAGAATTGTCTCAAGAAATAGAAGAATACACAGGGTATGAAACTAGAGCAACGATATTAGGCCATGTTCAACGTGGTGGTGATCCGGTGGCGTTCGATCGTGTTCTTGCGACAGAGATGGGCGAGTATGCTGTACAGTTATTAAATAATCATGTTGGAGGACGTGCCGTTGGTCTTCGTGGCATGGAATATGTTGATTATGATATTAATTCAGCGTTAAGTAAGAAAAAAGCAATTCCAAATAAAAGATATGGACTTGCCGGTAGATTAAGTTAGGAGTGGTCTAAGTGAAACCATTTAATCAAACAAAAATAATTTGTACTATGGGTCCTGCGAGCAATAATTATGAAGTCTATAAAAACTTGGTACATGCAGGAATGGATGTTATGAGAATGAATTTTTCTCATGGTACACACGAACAACATAAATCAGAAATTGATTTGATGCATAAAGTAAACAAGGAACTTGGTTCTCATATTGCTGCATTATTAGATACCAAAGGTCCGGAAATAAGAACACATTTATTTAAGGACGGAAAAGCAACAGTTACAAAAGGTTCTACCGTTACTGTCCATATGAATGAAATTCTTGGAGATGAATTTAATTTTAGTGTTACATATCAAGACCTTGCTAAAGATATTCATGTTGGGGATACAATATTAGTTGATGATGGTTATTTATGCCTTACTGTAACTGAAGTTCCATCAATTGATAAAATCATTACGCATGCAGAAAGCACCCATATCTTAAAAGATAGACGTGGCATTAATGTTCCGGGAGTAAAACTGCATCTTGATTTTATTAGTGGAAAAGATAAAGAAGATATTATTTTTGGGTGTATCAATGATGTGGATTTTATTGCTGCATCATTTGTTAGAAGAGCTGAAGATGTTCTTGAAATTCGTAATATATTAAAAGAACAAGGTAAAGAAAACATCCAAATCATTTCTAAGATTGAAAATAAAGAGGGTGTCGCAAACATTGATGGAATCATTGAAGCTTCTGATGGAGTAATGATTGCACGTGGTGATTTAGGAGTGGAAGTTCCTGCTGAAGATGTTCCAATCATTCAAAAAATGATTATTCATAAATGTCATTCTCAAGGTAAAATAAGTGTAACTGCAACACAAATGTTAGAAAGTATGATTGAGCATCCTCGCGCAACTCGTGCTGAAGTTAGTGATGTTGCTAATGCAATTTACGATGGTAGTGATGCCATTATGTTGAGTGGTGAAAGTGCCATTGGAAAATATCCAGTTGAATCAGTTGAAACAATGAATCGTATCGCATGTAAAATCGAATCACAACTTGATCGCAAAGAATTTATTAAGCGTGCCAATACTGAAAGCAAATTTAATCGTCGTATTGAAACGAGTATTGCTTTAAGTGTTGCTTACACAGTGATTCAAAGTAAAGTCGATTTGATTATAGCACCAACAATGAGTGGAGCAACTGCGAAAATTATTTCAAGGTTCCGCCCTGATGCAACTGTTCTTGCATTAACACCTTATGAAAAAACCGCGAAAGCTTTGGCGTTGCACAGTTGTATTCTCCCTGTTGTTTTTGAACTTGTGCCAGATACAGAAACTGTTATCAATCGTGCAATTGCTCTAATTAAAAAAGATTATAATATTCAAGTTGGCGATCGTGTAATTATTACAGGTGGCTTCCCAATTGGTTCACAAACAAATGGAATGAGAATTGTCGATATTAAATAATGCAAAGAAAAAAACCGTTTATATAAACGGTTTTTGTTTGCTTAAAAATCAAATTCAATATTTAAATCAAGCATTTCATTTACTGCCTTAAAATCATTGATAACACCTTTGGTAAGAGGAACACCTTTGTCTTTTCGTTCTAACCAAACAAGGTATTCTTTTTCTCCAGCTGTATATATTTTGCTTTCTCCAGGAGCTAACGCACTGTTTCGTAATCCTCTCAAAATATCCCCAGCAGTTTTCTTGAATGATTCCAGACCCATAAAAGCCTCAGTATCAATTGCGATAAAGAAATGACCTAGATGATATGGTTGAAGATTACCTTCACTATCTTTGCCAGTTAACATTTTCAGGAAATTTCCGGCAGATAAAGCAGCACTCAGAATCTCAACAACTGTCGCATATCCATATCCTTTGTATCCTGCCAACTCTTCTCCAATTCCACCCAGAGGTGCAAGCGCAGCTTTGCCATTGGTTAAGTCCTTCAAGATTTGTGTGGAATCGGTTTGTGGTAATCCATCTCTACCAATTACCATTCCTTTTGGAGTATCTTTGCCAATTTTGCTGTAAAATTCAATTTTTCCACGTTGTGTAATGCTTGTTGCACAATCTAATACAAAAGGAAAATCTTCATCGGTAGGTAATCCGAAGGTGATTGGATTCGTACCAAGCATATTTTCTACTCCAAATGTAGGGGCAATACTTGGTCTTGCATTTGTACCAGTAATTCCAATCATTCCAGCGTTGCTTGCCATTGTCGCATAGTATCCAGCAATACCATAGTGAGTACTATTTCTAACGACAACCATTCCCATTCCATATTCTTTGGCTTTCGCAATCGCCATTTCCATAGCTTTGTGGCTAACAACCATTCCCATTCCATCATTTGCATCTAATACTGCGGTCGTAGCTGTTTCACGTATGACATCAATTTTCGTAGTAGGAAACTGAATCCCCGCTTTTATTCGATCAATATAAATTGGTTTAAAACGATTTACACCATGTGACTCGATTCCTCTTCGATCACTTTCCATCAATACATCTGCACAGATTGCAGCATCAGATGTTGGTACTCCAATTTTTTCAAAAGCTGAAATCATAAAATGTTCAATAAAATCCCATGAAACCCAAGTTCTTTCTTCCATAATTATCACTCCATTTCTGTGTCTTGTATCTATTATACACGGTTCTTCAAAAGATATCTATTGCAGAAAGCAAAAAAGATACCATTATAAATGGTATGGAAAAAAAATAAAAAAAATACTTGTGCTATAATTTACAGTGTGCTATTATACATTGTGTAGTAGTTGACATTGTAGAGGAGGCGAACAATGAGTACACAACTAAAGAAGGGTGTTCTTGAAATGGTTGTCCTAAGCAAAATAGCTGAAAAAGATAGCTATGGATACGACATATATCAAGAAATTAACCAATTTATGATAATTAGTGAAAGTACAATATATCCAATATTACGAAAACTAACAGTTGAAGGATTATGCAATACATATTTAGCAGAAAGTAATGAAGGACCGCCACGTAAATATTTTAAGATTACTAAAAAAGGTAGTGACAAACTACAAATTTTAAAAATGGATTGGAAAAAATTTGAGTATGTGGTAAATACAATGATAAGGAGTAACCGTTATGAATAAAATTGATTTTTTAAGAAGACTAGATAAAGAGTTGAGCATTTTAGATAAAACAGAACGTACAGAATTATTGGGGTTTTACGAAGAACGATTCTACAATGGGATGGTTTATGAAAATAAAACAGAACAAGAAGTGATCGCAGAGTTAGAATCTCCAGAAGCGATAGCTCGCAACATTCTTGAAGAATATGGAATGAGTCCAAAATATATTAAAACAAAAGAAGTTAAAGACGCAGGAGTCAGTAATACACGTGTTATTTGGTTAATCATTATTGATGTGTTTGTACTTAGTTGGGTGATTCCAACAGTATTTAGTGTTGTTGTCGCATTATTTGGAACACTCATTTCTTATTTTGGTGTCATTCCATTAATGATTGGCGAACGTACAATTTATGACGAAATGGTCTTTGCTTTCTTAAGTGGGGGATATATCTTAATATTCTTGTTGTCACTGGCTGTTTTGGAATTGTTCTTATGGGTCATCAAACGTACAGTAATTTATCATATGAATGTTTTTCAATTTAAAAAACGTGTTGAATACACAAAACGTCTTCACAAAGTAAGTGTAGATGGGTGGTTTAAACGCCATAAAATGTTGAGATTTGTGAAAAATATTAGTGGGGTTGCCGCACTTGTTGTCATGGTATATACAGGATTATTCTTATTTAATAATTTTGATGAAATCGAGGCAGTATACGCTCAAGATAATATCATTGATACATTTGATTTAGATGTTAGTAGCGATATTACCAATAGTGATATTTGGAATGTTGATGTCGATTCAGATACATTAGATATTGTATTTATTCCCGTAACAGGTACAGAGATAAAAGTTACACATGAATATAAAGAACTTTATGATATCACAGTCGATATTGACGACGATTCAAATATCATAACGATATCACAAGTTTCTCCTTCACGCATTTTCTCATATAATTTTAGTTTAGAGGACTTGTTCAATTTATTAAATAGAGACACCTTAACAATTGAAATCCCACAAAATTTACTGTTAGAAGATGTGAATATTGTTAGTGAAACTGGTGAAACAAAATTTATGGATCTTAATGTAGAAAACTTGGAAATCATTAACAGTACTGGTCGTACTGTTGTATCAGATGTAGTTGTTAACAACGAGTTATCATTACAAATATCAACAGGGGAAATTTATGTTAAAGATAGCTCAGGAAATAGTATATCTGCTGTGAACACAACTGGAACACTCACCCTTCGCGATTTGAATTTTATTACGTATGATTTGAAACTAGATACTGGTGAAATTAGAGCAACCAATTTCAATATCACCGATGATACAGCAACACAACTAGATTGTGAAGTAGATACTGGAAACATTAGTCTTAAAAATATTTATGTCCCAATTATCGTCGCAACAGTTGATACAGGATCAGTTGATTTAGAGAATGATAATGAACTGTATGAGATTAATTTTACAGGAACTTCTGATACTGGAAATGTTACTTCAAATCTTGATTAATCTTACTTGACAAGAAATAGAAAACATAGTAATATTAAACCCGACCGAACATTCGGTCGGGTTTTTATTTTGAACTCGATTTGACTTACTTTAGAAAGAGAAGGTACGAGTATGAAAAATTTAGCAAAGTTTTCCGTTGAGAAAGCAATTACAGTCTTTATGGCAGTTATTATTGTTATGATATTTGGGGTAGTGTCTTATACAAGATTATCTACTGATTTATTTCCAAGTATGAATATTCCTTATAGTGTTGTCTTAACAACATATATTGGAGCTAGCCCTGGAGAAGTTGAAGATATTGTGACAAAACCTTTTGAAGAATCACTTGCCACAACAACAAATATCAAACAAGTAACTTCAATGTCACAAGAAAACGTATCGATTATTATTCTTGAATTTAATAGTGATGCGAATATGGATAGCGCAGTTATTGAGATGCGTGAAAATCTTGATATGGTGGCAGCCCAACTTCCTGACGAAGTTGGCAACCCAATGATTATTAAACTAAATCCTGATATGATGCCAATTATGCAGTTCAGTGTATCTCAAGAAGGACTAACACAACAAGAGTTAACGACATACGTTGATGAATCAGTGTTGCCATTTATTGAACGAATCGCAGGAGTGGCTAGCGTGAGTGTTAGTGGTGCTTATGAATCAGAAGTGCGTGTCGTGTTAGACGAAACTGCAATAGCACTTATTAACCAATATCTAGTTACTGCGCAGGCTAGTATTGATCCCACAGATGAAGTAGAAGACATTATATTGGACAAAGAGATGATTAGTAATATCTTGATGGCTCAAAATTTTGAATTTCCTGTTGGATACGTCAAAGTTGATGGGGTAAACTATTTGGTTCGTGTTGGTGACGAATTTAATAGTGTCGAAGAAATTAATGATCTTGTAATTCTCGATTTCACAGCTTTGCCAGGTGTTACAGATCCTATTCTTTTAGGTGATTTAGCAGAAGTTAGTTACGTAAATGCTAATGAAAAGGAATATGCAAAATTAAATGGTGAAAATGCCATCAGTATTACTGTTCAAAAAAGTAGTAATTTTGCAACAACTGATGTTACAAATGCAATTTTAGAAGAACTACAATTGATTGAAGATACTGATGGTAGCTCGTTTACAGTCTTACTCAATCAAGGTGAATATATTGAGCAGGCAACAGGCAGTGTAACTGATAATTTATTAATTGGTGCTTTACTCGCTGTCATCGTCTTATTTGTCTTTTTACGTAGTGCTCGTGCTACGCTGATTGTTGGCTTGGCAATTCCAATCAGTTTAATGTTTGCGATTGTGTTAATTTATTTGTCAGGAATCACTTTAAATATTGTTTCCTTAGGAGGACTTGCCTTAGGAATTGGGATGTTAGTAGATAACAGCATTGTTGTTATGGAGAATATCTTTAGACTTAAGAAGTTAGGTAAATCTAACAAAGAAGCGGCAATCATGGGAACAACCCAAGTTGGTGGAGCAATTATTGCTTCAACCATTACGACAATTGCTGTATTCTTACCAATTATCTTCATTGAAGGATTTATCAAAGAAATCTTTATGCAAATGGCTTTAACAATTGCGTATAGTTTAATTGCTTCATTACTAATTGCCTTAACATTAGTACCTGCTATTTCTTCACGAATTTTGAAAGAAAATTCAGAGGTAAAAGGGGATGAAGAAAAATCAATTAATCGTATTAAAGAAGGTTATGAAAAAGTATTTAATTTTGCCTTTCAGTTTAAAGCAATTATCTTGGTACTTGTTGTCGTCTTGTTTGGAGGTTCAATCTATTTGGCATTAGATAATGGATTTGAATATTTCCCTGAATCAGATGAGGGACAGTTATCAATCAGTATCACAAACCCAGTGTCGTCTCCTTTATCATATACAGAATTTATTACTGTGTTAGATGATTTAGGGGCAGAGTTACTAGCGTACGATGATGTTCAAACTGTGGGGATTACATTAGGTTCTTTACAAGGAATGTTTGTCGGTGTGACAAATTCAGATGCTGCGACAGCCAATGTTATATTAAAGGATAATCGTGAGTTAACAACAAAAGAACTTGAAAAAGCGTTTAATACATTGCTATCAACCGATTACAATAATATTGAATTTGATATCTCAGGATCTCAACAACAAACAGCTATGTTAACTGGTAGTGGTATTCAAATTGAACTACATGGTTACGATTTAGATGTCTTAAAAACAGAAGCACAAACAATCACTGATTTATTAGAAACAGTGGATGGGCTTGTTAATATCGACAACGGTATTGGAAAAGAAGCTGAAGAAATTAAAATCACTGTAAATAAAGATGATGCGATAGCATTTGGTATTACAACAGCACAAGTTCTTGGAGCAGTTGCCAGTGCGATAGCCTCAGAAGAAGTTATCACAACAATCAATGTTGAAGGTGATTTATACGATGTTTATGTATATGACAGTAATTCTAATTATAGTGACACTTCATTAACAATTGAAGAGATTAATAATATTGTTGTTGGTGTGAATGTAATTAATCCATCACAAGAGATCACGGTTTTTGATGTAGCAGAAGTTGAAACTATCACAGGATTTACAACAATTAATCGTGTTGATGGTTCACGTGCAATTACAATATCCGCGGAATATAGTGATGAAGCGAATGCGACTGATGTTGCAATCGCAGTCGAAAATAAATTAAATGCTGACTACAATCTCCCTGATGGATATGAGTATTTCATTCAAGGTGAGAACGAAGAAGTAATGGATGCATTGAATGTATTGATTCTTGCGATGGCATTGGCAGTTGTCTTAATCTATATGATTATGGCATCACAATTCCAATCATTGAGTTATCCATTTATCATTATGTTTACCATTCCACTTGCCTTTACTGGTGGGTTTGCAATTTTATGGTTAGCAAATATGACAGTAAGTGTAGTGGCAATCATTGGACTCGTTATCTTAATTGGTGTAGTCGTAAATAACGGAATAGTATTGGTAGACTATACCAATCAATTACGGGAAACTGGACTGGATGTCAAAGAGGCTTTATTAGAAGCAGGTAAAACTAGACTACGTCCAATCGTGATGACAGCATTAACAACCATTCTTGCCTTATCAACAATGGCTCTAGGATTTGGTGATGGTGCTGAAATGATGCAACCTATGGCAGTTACAACCATAGGGGGATTACTATATGCAACTGTTTTAACATTATTGGTTGTTCCGATTATGTACTTCCTTGTAACAAAGTATGCTAAACAAATCGGGATGTATGCTGGGACAGTAATCCTGATTGCGGGAGGAATTACCGGAATTATTTATGGATTCATTGTTTTGGGAATTGTAGGTATTATTGTAGGAACCACTATTATTCCAACCACAGTATTATTTACAAGAAGGAGTGTTAAAGATGAGTAGAAAAAGCGAAATCATTGATGCCTTAATTATGAAAATTAAAGAGCAAGGTATTACAAGGGACTTCACATTAAGTGAATTAGCTGATTCTGTGAACATCGGTAAAAGCACTTTGTATGAATACTTTAGTAGTAAAGATGAAATATTAAAAGAAGCAATTACTGAGTTTATCAATCAAAGCATTGCTTCATTATCTCTGGAAGTAATTGGAGAGAATGCATCATTTGAGGAATTATTTAAATCTCAAATGACATCAATCTTTGCAGTTGCAAAAGAGAGTCGTATGATTATGGAGACAATGACAAAAGATATCGCAGAATGTGTTCCTGTATCAATTCGCGAAGACATGAAAGCGAAAATGCAAGAAACTCGAGATGTACTATTGAAAAGATTTCATGACTTCTTTAAAATTGGAATTGAAGAAGGAGTAATTTCTGCAAATCTAACAGAAGCGACTGTGTTTATAATACGCAGTCTGACAGTTGGATCAATTATGAGTTATTCTCAGTTTCCAGGCACATTATCAATCGATGTAGTAGTTGATGAGTTATACCGCGCAGTTCTTGCCTTAACAAACTAATAAAAAAGAAGATATCATTTGTTTATGATATCTTCTTTTATTGTATAGTATTGTTTATTTGTTGGATGATATAAAATAATAAAATACTCGTCTGAAGAATGGATAACAACACTGTATTTATATAGAACATTAATATCAATTTGATATGTTTCCATCATATGTGTAAATAGCTTTTGTTTGAGTACCTTGTCTTTGATAGTTTCAAAGAATAACTTTGGTTTAATATTTGAACGCAATAAATAATCTTGTTTTGTTAAGTATTGTTCATGAGGAGATAATAGTGGAAATACTCTTTGGTACACATCATCTACTTGGTAACCATGCATTGAGTAGTTATGTGTTTTATAAAGCTTTGCTAATTGCTCAAAAAAAGCAAATGGCGAAGGTTTATTAAGAATAATCTGATGGAATCGTTCCATGAAATATCCTTTGTTATGGTATAACTCTAGCATGTGTTCCACATCATGAATCAAAGCCACATCATCTTTACTTAATACGTTGTTTGATATTATTTGATAGGGTGCTTCTTGTGAGAAAGTGTATTGATGTTTATCTGCTTCAATACGTATTTTTGTCCCTCTAAGCATTTTTAGAAAACCAAGCTGTAATTCCTTGGCACCAAGTCGAAAAACTTCGTCAAAGGTATTTTTAAATGATTCAAGGTTCTCCTGAGGCAAGCCAGCAATTAAATCTAAATGCAGATCAATTATTTTTGCATTTTGGATCAAACGGATGTTAGAAAATAACTTATCTGTATCTTGAAATCGGTCCACGAGGAAATTTGTGTCATAGTTGATAGACTGAATACCAATTTCAAAACGGAATAGTCCTGAGGGAGCATTGTTATTGATGTAGTTGATAATATCTGGAGATAGAATATCGCCTGTTATCTCAAATTGAAAAACAGTTTGATTATTATTGTGTTCAATAATAAATTGAAGGATATCTAATGTGTTTTTATTGGCGTTAAAGGTTCGATCTAAAAACTTAATTGTTTTTGAACCGTGATTCAGTAAATATAGGATAGCTTCTTTTACGGATTCAACTGGGAAAAAGCGAACCGTTTTTTCTAGTGATGATAAACAATAACTACAATGATAAGGACATCCGCGACTACTTTCAATATAAGCAATTTTATTGGGAATATGTTCGATATCTTCTTCAAAGAAGTAGGCAGGAGTAATTGTTGCTAAGTCTGCGATTTCAACAATATCTGTATCATAGATATGGTCATTCTTTTGATATGTGAGACCAGTTACCTCTTCAAAACCACTTCCTAGTTCAATCGCATGAAGAAGACGATTGAATGATATCTCACCCTCTCCTTTTACAATATAATCAATCGGATAGTTGTGAATGAAGTGTTTTGATTCATAACTTACTTCTGGGCCACCTAATATAATAATCTTTTCTGAGTTGATATGTTCTAATAGAGAAGTGATGATTGTAATATTCCAAATATAACAACTAAAACCTACAACATTAGCATCTGATTTATTAATGTTGTCTATGATAAGTGATGGGTCGTCTTTTATGGTATATTCTAATATTTCAATAGGAAAATCACTGTTCGCTTTTAAAAGCCTCACAGCGTTATTTGTATGAATATATTTTGCGTTTATACTAATCAATAGAACTTTCATCAAATCACCACATTAATTGTAGCACAATAATGTAATATTTCGTATCCTATGTTAAAATAATAAAGAGGTGATTTATATGGCTAAATTTGAACTTGTCGCAGACTACAAACCACTAGGTGATCAAATTAATGCAATTGAATACATAACAGACAACATCATGAATGGTGTCAAAGAACAAGTTTTGCTTGGAGCAACAGGGACAGGGAAAACATTTACGATGTCTAATGTTATTCAAAAAACAGGTAAAAAGACACTTGTCTTAGCTCATAATAAAACCTTGGCAGGACAATTATATAGCGAATTCAAACAATATTTTCCAAATAATAGGGTTGAATACTTTATTTCATATTATGATTATTATCAACCAGAAGCATATGTCCCATCTCGAGATTTGTTTATTGAAAAAGATGCCCGCACAAATGATGAAATTGATGAGATGAGACACAGCGCAACCGCTTCTTTATTAGAACGAGATGATGTCATTGTTGTCGCAAGTGTTTCTTGTATTTATGGAATTGGTGATCCAGAAGACTATAAAAATTCAATGCTCACTCTTAGAATAGGCGATGAAATCGGCCGTGACAATTTATTGAGAAAACTAGTAGATATGTTATTTGAACGAAATGATTTTGATTTCAACCGCGGTACATTTCGCGTCAAAGGAGATATTGTTGAGATATTACCAACTTATCAAAAGAATATTGGGTTACGTATCGAACTATTTGATGATGAAATTGAGAGAATACGAGAATTTGATATTGTAACTGGTGAAATTATTAGTGATTACAACGTATTTAGTTTATTCCCGGCAACACAATTTGTTACAAATAAAGATAAAATTGAAGAAGGAATAAAACGCATTGAAAAAGAACTTGAAGAACAAATAAAATATTTTAAAGAAAATGATAGACTATTAGAAGCTGAACGCATTAAACAACGCACAAATTATGATATTGAAATGTTAAAAGAAATCGGGAGTTGTATGGGAGTTGAAAATTATTCCAGACATCTATCACTTCGTGAAGAAGGAGAAACACCTTCAACATTAATGGATTTCTTTGGCGATGATTACTTATTGATTGTTGATGAATCACATGTTACTTTACCACAAGTAAGAGGGATGTTTAAGGGTGATCGTTCTCGTAAAGAAACTTTGGTTGAATATGGCTTCCGATTACCTAGTGCAATTGATAATCGCCCGTTAAATTTTGATGAGTTTAACAATAAGACTGATAATATTGTATATCTAAGTGCGACACCAGGAGATTATGAATTAGAGCGAACAAATTACATTGTCGAACAAATTATCCGCCCGACAGGATTGCTTGATCCGGTTGTTGAAGTCCGCCCTAAAAAAGGACAAATTGACGATATTGTAGCTCAAATACTTGAAAGAATTGAAGCAAATCAACGAACATTAATTACAACTCTCACAATCAAAATGAGTGAGGATTTAACTGGATACCTAAAAGAACTTGGGATTAAGGTTGCATATCTTCACAGTGAAATCATCACATTAGAACGTATTGAAATTATCCGAGAACTTCGTCTGGGGACTTATGATGTCGTCGTTGGGATAAACTTATTACGTGAAGGATTAGATATTCCAGAAGTAAGTCTAATTTGCATACTTGATGCCGATAAACAAGGATTCCTACGAAGTAGTCGTTCATTAGTTCAAACAATTGGACGCGCAGCACGTAATAGTGACGGCTTGGTTGTTATGTATGCTGATAAAATGACAGATGCGATGATTTACGCAATTGAAGAAACAAAACGTCGTCGTTCTATTCAAGAGGCATACAATATTGAAAACAACATTACACCAACAACAATTATCAAAAGTATTCAAGACAGTATAAGTATCAAGATTGCAATTGATGAACAAGAAAAAAGTATGGCTGAATTAACTGTTCAAGAACGAGAGAAAGCTATCTTCGATATGGAGAAAGAAATGCGAAATGCAGCAAAACGACTTGATTTTGAACGAGCAGCAGAATTACGAGACATCATTATAGAATTAAAATCATTTTAGACTGAGTACTATCACAATAAATGGTTTCCTGATTATACACAAGAGTACATATATAATAAAGATATATATGAATATAAAAAAAGAGATATAGATAAAACAAAATAATTCAAATAAAACAATAATTTCGAATTATTCTACTATTTTTATATCTCTTTTTTATGGAATGTGATCTTTTTAATGTAAATTCATACCTTTTTACTATTATCCAGTACACGGATTGCGAAATACTATTGAATGATATCTTTTACGCTAAACAAAGCGATTTATAAGCAGAGATGTAAAATTGGAACAATAATCGCAAATCAATTTTATTAATAAATTTCAGTAAAAAATTGATTTTTTTAATATAAACATTAATAAAATTAATATTTTTTATATTTTTACTTGACACATTAATATTTTTGATATATTATTAGGGTGTACTTAAGAAAGTTAACTGAAAAATTAAGAAAATTAATAAAGGTCGTGATAATATTATGGATTATCTAAAAGTACTTGAAAGAATTGAAAAGGAAGAATTAACTCCAGAACTTGCATACAAAGAATTATATAAGGAAGAAAAACCACCGAAACCAGGAAAGAGAGCAACATTTATAAAAATAAATATTCATGTTCCTGAAGAAGATTGGAAAGTTAATACATTTTTAAGAATTCTATTTGCAATTCCAATACCAATGATGTTTGCTAGAATGGGATTAAGATTTGCTAGTCGATTCGCAAAATTAGATTCTGAAGATGTAAACATTGACGAAGTATTGAAATTATTAAAATATTCAAAAAATACAAGAATAGATATCGATACCGATGAAGCTAAAGTCGATATCAAGATAATGTAGGAGGTAGCAAATGAATAACGTTATAGGAGAATGTCCAATTTGTAAAAGTGATTTAAATGTTACAAAGTTAAAATGCAGAAGCTGTGGAACTGAAATTAGTGGAACGTTCCAGTTATCAAAGTTTAACTATTTATCAATTGAGAATCTATATTTTATAGAAGTGTTTATAAAAAACAGAGGGAACATAAAACAAATCGAGAAAGAACTTGGAATTTCTTACCCAACCGTAAAGAAAAACTTGGATGAAGTAATTGTTAGTTTAGGATATGAAGTTAATGATGATGAAAAAGAACGAAAAGAAGAAGTGTTTAAAAGATTAGAAAAAGGCGAAATATCAGCCTTAGAAGCTGCAAAGCTATTTAAATAGGAGGAATATATATGTTAAATGGAGCCGTATTCGCGCAATTGTATTACGCTGAAATCAACGAATATATCTTAGAGCAATCAAATGTTAAGGTAGAGGAAGATACTCGTCGCAAAGCATTTGTTGCAAACCGTCGATACTAAAAAAATAAAAATTTAAAATAAAAATTGAAAGATAAAGGTGAAAATAATGAGTGACGATAGATTAAGAATTTTAGAAATGATCCAAAATAAAACAATTACAGCAGCAGAAGGAGCAGACTTATTAAAAGCTCTAGATGAAACAGATACAAAGATTCAAATGAAACCACAAAAAAATGCATTTAAAATGTTTAAGATAAAAATTTTAAGTGGAGATGGGGACAAAGTAAATATTCAAATCCCAATCGAATTTGCTAAAGTGGCTTTAAAAAGCGGTAAAGGTGTAATGAAAATTGATAAAATCCAAGATTTTGATTTAGATGTAGATTCAATTCTAGACATGATTGATTCAGGAATGTTAGGAAAAATCATCGATATTCAATCAGCAGATGGCGATACAGTAGAAATCGTAATTGAATAATCTTCTCTTTAAAGGGACCGAATGGTCCTTTTTAATTATTTGGGATAAAAAACATAAAAGATAAAAAATATGTTATAATGGAATTAGCAAAATAAGTTCTCGTCAAAAACAAGACTAGGGGTGGACTACATGGTCGAAAAAAATGAGTATTATGATGTTGAAGTAGTAGATATGACTCATGATGGAATGGGTGTATGTAAGATAGATGGTTTCCCTATATTTGTCGCAAACGCTTTGAAAGGTGAAAAAGCTACAATCAAGATTACTCGATTAACTAAAAATATCGGGTTTGGACGTTTGATTGAGTTGATCCATAAATCACCGTTCAGAAAAGAGCCAATTTGCGAGCATTTTTCAGAATGCGGGGGATGCAACTTAATGCATATGAATTATCAAATGCAATTAGATTTTAAAAAATATCGTACAGCTGAAACATTAAAAAAACTTGGTAAAATAGATACCAAAGTTCATGATACAGTTGGGATGTTAAACCCTTATTATTATCGAAATAAAGCCGTTATTCCATTTGGTGAAAAAAATGGAAAACTGATTTCTGGATTATATAAGAATCGTTCACACGATATTATTGATATGAAAAAATGCTATATTATTCCGAAAATAACGACTGATTTAGCCAAGTTTTTAAAGAACATTTTTATTGAGTTAAATATTCCTGGATATAATGAAGAGACAAAAACGGGTGTGATCCGACATGTTGTAATTCGTACTTCTAATCGTTACGAGGATATATCTGTTACAATCGTTACTTTAACACCGAAATTACCAAAAAAAGAAATTATTGTTAAAAGTTTAATTTCAAGGTATAAACGAGTTGTTAGTATTATTCATAATGTAAATCCGGACAACACTAATGTTGTTTTAGGTAAAAAAAGCAAAGTAATCTTTGGTGATGATTTTATTCGTGATGAAATTAACGGTGTATTCTTCAAAATTTCTCATCGTTCTTTCTATCAAGTGAATCCAATTCAAACGGAAGAATTATACCAAAAAGCAATTGATTATGCTGAAGTTACACCAAAAGATATTGTCATAGATGCATATTGTGGAATTGGAACTATTGGTCTCAGTGTAGCGAAATATTGCAAAACTGTGTTAGGTGTTGACATTGTTAAAGAAGCAATTGATGACGCGAATGCGAATGCTCAGTTTAACAATGTAACAAATGCAAAATTTGTCGTAGGAAAAGCTGAAGTTGTTATTCAGTCATGGAGTAATTACAATGTAAATGTGTTATTTGTCGATCCACCACGTAAAGGATGCGATCCTAAATTTTTAGAGACAGTTGCAGCGATGAAAATACCAAAAATTGTATATATTTCTTGTAATGTAGCAACACTTGCTCGAGATTTAAATTATCTTCAATCACAAGGCTATTTTGTTGAAGAAGTCGCACCATTTGACATGTTCCCACAAACAAGCCATATTGAAGCAGTTACGAAATTGAGATATAAAGGACAAAGCGAATAGCTATGTCTTTTTTTTTACCAATATATGGTATAATTACTTGAGGTGAGCTAATGAAATCTTATCGAAAAGAGTTGGTGTTTCAAACAAAAACTAGACGTCAACTACTAAATATTACAAAACAAATAGAGCAATCTTTAGTAGAATCGGGGATTCAAGAAGGGCTTGTCCTCGTGAATTCTATGCATATTACTTCAAGTATTTTTATAAACGATGATGAATCTGGGTTGCATCAAGATTTTGAAAAATGGCTAGAGAACTTAGCTCCAGAAAAACCTTATTCTCAATATCACCACAATGGTTACGAGGATAACGCAGATGCACATTTAAAGCGTACTATTATGGGAAGAGAAGTTGTAGTAGCAGTTACAGAAGGCCAACTTGATTTTGGAACATGGGAGCAAATATTTTATGGAGAGTTTGATGGAATGAGACGTAAGCGAGTTCTTGTCAAAATTATTGGTGAATAGGATGAATCCCTTTAAAAAAAATGGATATATGTTACCAATAGCTTCGATAAATAGTGTCTATGTTGATGATGTTTTAGCAAGTGATGTCTTTCGACCTGCAATATTAATTAAATCAATTGAGCAATACCGTGAACAACTTGGAATAGGTGCTGAAATAACAGGTGAAGACCTATTGTATGCTTTTAATGATGCGCTAATTAGTAATATTATTACGATTCGTCAATTCGCTATACATCTAGCGAATCAATTTGGTGATGACTTAGCTAAAGTATTTGTAACTTTAAAAAAACCAAGCGAATTATCTATTAAAAACCGTACAAATTGGGAGAAAGTTCATTGGGATTACTGGCAATCTATTCAAAAAATATATTTAGTAGGTGGACTTACTTCACCATTATTGACTAAAGTTTTTCGTTCTAGAATACAAAAAGCTTTCAAAGAGGAATCAATTAATGATTTACAGATTTCTTTTATCGAAGGGTCATCAAATTTAGGTACAAAAGGGTTATCAACACTTATATCTGATGGTGAGTATTTGTTGTTTGATTTTGGGCAAACTAACATTAAACGAGCATATTATATTGCTGAAGGCTACGAGATCAAGGTTGAAACAGTTTTACCATCATTGAAATCTGATTATTTATTCTATAAGTACAGAAATCATGATGAGTTGCTTCTTTTAGCCAAAAACCTTGATAAATATATACTATCAGTTATCATGAAATCCATAAAAGAAGTCGGATTCTCAGGTAAAAGAATTTTCATAGCTATTGCAAACTACGTATATAATGGAAAGATTTATGAATCACGTGGGGGATATGGTAAACTAGCAATGATAGAAGACAATTATCAAAGTTACTTATCAAATGTATTATCAAAAGAGCTAGACGAGATAATTGAAGTCAAATTATATCATGATACTTCCGCGATGGCACTTTTATTTAAAGACGAGAAGAATTCAGCAGTTATTTCACTTGGTACAGCATTTGGTGTTGCTTTTACAGATTGAAAGATGTATAGTATTTAACTGTACGTAGAAAGTTGGTGTATTATGGAGAGTTTATTAACAATTGATCAAAAAGTATTATTGACAATTAAACGAATTGGGATTAATGGTGAAGGAATCGGTTATTATAAAAAACAAGCTGTTTTTGTTCCTGGTGTTTTACCTCCAGAAGAAGTTATTGTTAAGATTACAGATATAAAAAATAATTATTCAACGGGTGAAATTGTTGCAATAAAAACTCGCGCGAATAAGAGAACTAAGCCATTTTGTAAACATTATGGTTCATGTGGTGGGTGTCAACTCCAACATATTGAATATGATGAACAATTATCTTTAAAAGAAGAAATGCTAATTCAAACCATTGGCCGTTATTCAGATTTAAACATTAATGATATAAAATTTAATTCAATTATTCCATCTGAAAATGATAGAAATTATCGATATAAAGCACAGATGCCAGTTCGCAATACTAAAAATGGAATAATGACTGGCTTATTTGAACTAAATACAAATGAATTAGTAGAAATTCAAGATTGCCCAGTACATGCTAAAAAGATAAATGTAATTAATCAGCAAATTCTTGAGATACTAGACAAATATGAAATTAATGCTTTTGATCCACAAACAATGAGAGGACTAATGCGATATATTGTAACCCGCGTAAGTCATGCAACTGATAAAGTTCAGGTAACACTTGTCGTAACAATTTATAATAAGGCATTAAAATCTGCTGCAGCAGAGATTATTGAGTTGTTAGATGTTGAATCTGTTGCAATTTCAAAAAATCGTGATGCAAAGAATATTGCTATTTTTGGTGAAGAAGTAGAGATTCTTGAAGGAAGCAGAGCAATCCAAGAAGGAATAGATGATGTTATTTATGATTTAACACCTAAGGCGTTCTATCAATTAAATCCAGCTCAAGCAATTAGACTTTATCAAGAAGTGGAATCACATCTTGATTATGAAAAAGATAAAATAATTTTTGATGCATATTGTGGTTCTGGAGCAATAAGTATGTTGGTAAGTAAGAAGGCAGAAAAAGTTGTTGGAATTGATGCTTCAAAGGAATCAATTTACAGCGCAAGACATAACGTAAAAATCAATAACAGAAAAAATATTGAGTTCTCAATTGGTGAAGTAAAAGAAGTTATTCCAATGTATTATCAGAAACGAATAATTCCTGATTGCATTATCATAGATCCACCAAGAAGTGGAATTGATGATGAAACATTACAACTGTTTAATTCTAAAGTAGTTAAGAAATTAATCTATGTTTCTTGTAATCCTTCAACTTTAGCAAAAAATCTTAAAGTTTTATCGAAAAGATATAAAGTAGAATCTATCACACCTGTTGATATGTTCCCACATACTTCTCATATTGAAAGTGTAACTGTATTAAAGAAGAAATAATTTATTTCTTCTTTTTTTTTATTGTAGAAAAGTCGGGAAAAACCCCTATCTTTTCTATCTTTTTAATATTCAAAGATATTCCCTGTTACATTCACAGGAAGACACGCATTACACTTTTCCACATACATTTTCCACACTCTAATTGAAAACGAAGTTATTAAGAAGAGCAACGATGTAACTTCGTTTAATATCGTTTTAATTTTTTAATTGACAACGCAAAATATAGGCTTTATAATGAGTATATAGTCAGTGAGTGGGTGGTCATAATGAGTATAAGAGAACATCAAAAGCAAATCACAAGAGAAAAGCTATTAGAAAACACCAAAAGTCTAATTTTAGATAACGGCTTTGTTAAGGTGTCTACTAAGGATATTTCACGTGCTTCAGGAGTCTCTCAGGGGACGATTTTTTTGCACTTTAATACCAAAGATAATTTGTTAAATGTTATTTTTTCATCGTTTTTAAATGAACTCGAGATTGCATTGACAGAGGGTTGTAACCCAAAGATGGATCGCGAACTGTTTTTACGAGACCTATTTGATATCATTTCTTTAAACGAAAACATGCTTTCTAGAGTATATAAAGATTATGCATATTTACCGCTATTAATTAAAAAAGGAATTGATCAATTGGAGGTTAAGCTAAAAAATCTTCTATTTGATAATTTACGTTTTAAGCCCACAGTTACAATTAGCATCGTTGATTCATTTATTAATATTGATGCATTTTATGCACAAATTAAAGTTAATCTTCAAGAAAAAGAAACGTATACTGAATTTAATAGTGTTATTAAACAAAAACGTGGGAAATTAATCAAATTGTACCGTACTTTATTTGAATAGAATTAGAGTGAAAGTATTTTGGTTTATTCTGAAATTATGCTATAATATGTAAGATTTTTTAAAAGGTCGTGATATTAATGAAGAAAATTAAAAAAATACTATTTGGTACATATACACGTGGTTTTGTAGTTTCATATTTCCTATTCTTAATAGGTGGAGCTGCATTACTTAAGTTACCGATATCAATTCAAGATGGCGAAAGTTTATCATGGATTGATGCTATTTTCGTTAGTGTTAGTGGAATGAGCACTACAGGACTTAGCACAATTGTAGTAAATGAAGTATTAACAGTGTTTGGACAAACAGTATTAGCATTTATTCTTCAGTTTGGTGGGATAGGGTTAATCATGTTTGTAGCGATATTTTGGCTCTTATCTCGTAAACGAATCAGTTTTAGAGAAAGAACAATGATTATGACAGATCAAAATCAAATTGGACGTGCAGGAATTGTTAAGTTCATAAAAAATGTTTTGATTATGATTGTCTCGATTGAAGTTGTTGGTTTCTTAATAATGAGCAGTTATTTATTTCTTCGTGGCTATTTTGGACTGCAAGAATCTTTATTCCAAGCATTTTTCTTAACAATATCAATGTTTACAAATGCCGGATTCGATATTTCTCCAGGTGGACAAAGTTTGGTTATGTATGCAAATGACTATTTTATGCAGATATTAGCAATGAGTCTTATGATCCTAGGAGCAATTGGTTTTTGGCCATTAGCAGAGTTTAAACAATATATTGGAGCGAAGAGAAATAAAGAAAAATATGAATTTAGCTTATTTACAAAAATACTTGTTTCAATGCACATTGGACTTTGGATTATTAGTGCGATTGTTGTTTTTGTTATTGAGCAAAATGGCTTCTTCGCTGACAAATCCTTCTTCGAAAGCATTTTTTACTCGTTGTTTATGTCTTTAACAACAAGAAACGCCGGGTTCTCAACAATGAGTATGAATGATTTTAGTAGTACCACGCAAGTCCTATTTGGCATATTGATGTTTATTGGGTCATCTCCTAATAGTGCTGGTGGAGGAATTAGAACAACAACCTTCTTACTAACATTCTTAGCAATCTTTGCTTTTAGTAGAGGAAAAGAACAAGTTGTCATTCGAAATAAATCAATCAAATCAGAAACAATCTATAAATCAATGATGGTAGTAATTGGCGCGGCAGCATTAATTCTTACTTCTCTACTCATCATGACATTATCGGAGCCATTTGGAGTAAAAGAAATCTTCTTTGAAGTTGCTTCGGCATTTGGTACTACAGGTCTCAGTTTGGGCATAACAAGCGGCTTAAGTATCGTGGGGAAACTAGTATTAATAGTTGTCATGTTTACCGGAAGAATTGGAATATTAGCATTGCTCTTAATGTTCAAAGGAAACAAAACTGGTAGTAGTATCAAGTATCCTGAAATAGATATGATTGTAGGATAATAGAAAGGACTAGATAATAGTCCTTTTATTTTAAATATTTTTATATAAAAACCCTTTCATAACAAGCTTGTTTATTGTATAATTGCTATTAAGGAGGAGATAAATATGAAAAAAAGAAGTTTAGTTTCAATGATTATATTAACAATTATTACGTTTGGTATCTATGCTTTAGTTTGGACTATTATGTTCCAAGACGAATTGAAAAAAGAAACAAATGAAGGATTTGATGGTGTTATTCACTTTATCTTGATCCTTTTCACATTCGGTATCTATTATATTTACTGGAACTATGCAGCAGGAAAAAGACTTGCAAAGCAAGGCGCAGAAGATTGGTCGATTCTTTACTTAATTTTAGCATTAGTAGGATTCAGCTGGTTGAATATGTTCCTTATGCAAAACCAAGCAAACAATTTATAAAATTAAAACGGCTAATTATTAGCCGTTTTTATTTTGTAATTATACAAAAACAAGTGTTTAATATTAAATCAAACTACTTTTGTAAATATCAAATAAGTGATATAATATTTTTTATAATAATTTAATTTATCTTAACAACAAAAGATAGATGATTACCAATCATATTGTGGGTGAAAAAATGAAAAAATTACTTTTACTAATGACATTCCTTCTTACTGTGCTCCTAGCGGCATGTGACCAAGAACCTAAACCGCTTGATTATAGTGACTTTGAAGCAAATAAAGTGAGCAGCTACTCAGAACTGGAAAACAAAACGGATCACCGCTATATAGCATATTATTATAGTGAATCT
>JBFFLJ010000012.1:0-36485 GCA_041554935.1 Candidatus Izemoplasma sp. | reverse complement strand
TTGACCCCGGAGCTTCTTTAAATGAAATAGCAGCATACTTAACAACCAACCAACTTACATTGCAATACGTTTTATTAACACATGGACATATTGATCATTTTATTGGCTTGAACGATATTTTAGCACAGTATGATGTGAAGGTATATATCCATAAAGAAGAACGTGATTTTCTGTTTGATGCAAACTTGAACTTGTCAAGTTTACTCTTTAATAAAATCACTGTTGTCGATAAAAAACGTGTAGAAACATTTCTAGAACCGCACTCATTTCACCTTTGTGATTCGGTGATTGACGTAACTCACTTACCGGGACATACTCGAGGTGGGTGTAGTTATAAATACAAAAATTATGTCTTCTCTGGAGATATACTATTTATGAATGGTGTTGGGCGTACAGATTTGCCAACAGGTAGTGAAACAGCACTAGAAAGTAGTATTAATAAATTATTGAATAAGTATTCTGATAATACGATTATCTACCCTGGACACGGGCAACATTTAACGGTCCTAACCTTAAAAAACAATTGTCCTTATTATCACAAATAACAGCCTTTCAGGGCTGTTATTATTTTTTTAGCACTCAACTGTTGACACTGCTAAAGAAGTGGTGTATAATACTGTTAGCAATCGAGATATAAGAGTGCTAAACGAGGTGAATTTATGCTTACCAATCGACAAGAATTAATCTTGAAATTAATCGTAGAGGAATACATTAAAACCGCAGAACCAGTTGGTTCAAGAACTTTATCTAAATTGGTTGATTTTTCGCCAGCAACAATTCGAAATGAAATGGCAGATCTAGAAGATTTAGAGTATTTGGAAAAAACGCACACATCAAGTGGGCGAATTCCGAGTGATAAGGGATATCATTATTATATAGAGAAGATTTTAAATGACTCTTCCGCTTATCAAAAAGGATTTAATGTTATTGATGAACTGTTTGAAAATACTGACGTTAAACGTGAGGAAGCGATTAAACAGGCAATGAATTTGTTGTCTCAACTTACCAATTACACAACTGTGGCTTTAGGGCCAGCTGCGTATGGATCAAGAGTGAAAAAGATTGAACTGGTACCACTTCATACAGATGTATGTTTGTTGTTGGTTATCACTAATATGGGGCATGTTGAAAGCAAACAAATTATTATACCTGAGAACACAAGCTTAGATGAAATGAAGCGTGTAATTGAGATCTTTAATGACGTGTTATTTGATTGTCCGATTTCGAAAGTTAGTGAAAAACTTCGTTACGAAATTAATACAACACGCGTAAAAGAGATGATGGTTTATAATCAAACTATTATTGATACATTCTTAGATGCATTTACAAAATTCACCCAAAGTAAATATTATTTAAGTGGGCAATCAAATATGCTCTATCAACCAGAATTTAATAATATTGAACGATTGCGCGAATTATTATCATTCTTTGAGAAAAATGATATTTTCCAACTGGTTGAAAATACCGAGAACCAAGGTGTGACAATTCGAATAGGAAAAGAAAATGAGTTAGTAGCAATGAGAGATTGCACTGTTATTACAGTGCCTTATCAAATGAATGATGAAGAGAGTGGAACAATCGCAATTGTAGGACCTACGAGAATGGAATATAAACGTGTCATTCCATTAATTAAGTATTTAGCTGCGCATATGTCAAAACTTTATAAGGAGTAAACCAAATGACGAAGAAGAGTAAAAAAGAGGACGTTGTAGAAGAAACAACGCAATCAGAAGAAGGAATTATAGAAGAAGAGGTTGCGATTCCAAAAGAGCCAACTTCTGAAGAAATTATCAGTGAACTGCAAGAACAAATTCGAAACCTAAAAAACGAGCTATTGAAACAGCATGCTGATTTGGATAACACCAAAAAGAGGCTAGAAAAAGAACGTATTACTGAGCGAAAATATGCTGCATTAGATGTTAGTAAAGCATTATTGACACCGATTGATCATCTTGACTTGGCGTTGAACCATGTCGGGGACAATGAATTGGTCCAACAATTTGCTCAAGGTATTGAAATGATTAAAAAACAGTTTTTAAAAGTGCTTGAAGAAGAGGGAGTTAGCGAAATAGACGCGACCAACGAAGAGTATGATCCAAACTTCCACCAAGCAATTATGACTGAAAAAATAGATGGTATTGAGCCAAACAAAGTAACAGAAGTGTTACAAAAAGGGTATTTATTTAAAGATCGATTAATTCGACCTGCCATCGTTAAAATAAGCGAATAAGGAGTGAAAGAAAATGGGAAAAATTATTGGTATTGATTTAGGAACAACAAATTCATGTGTATCTATCATGGAAGGAAATGAAGCAAAAGTTATCGCCAATGCAGAAGGTGCGAGAACTACGCCATCTGTTGTGGCATTTAAAGATGGTGAAATTCAAGTTGGTGAAGTAGCAAAACGTCAAGTTATCACCAATCCTGATACAGTGTCTTCTATTAAGAGACATATGGGAACATCTTACAAAGCAAAAGTAAACAAAAAAGAGTATACACCACAAGAAATTAGCGCAATGATTCTTCAAAACTTGAAGAAAACGGCAGAAGATTACTTAGGGCAAAAAGTAACGGAAGCAGTAATTACTGTTCCAGCATATTTTAATGATGCGGAACGTCAAGCAACAAAAGATGCTGGTAAAATTGCGGGATTAGATGTCAAACGTATAATCAATGAACCAACTGCCGCAGCACTTGCATATGGTATTGATAAGACAGATAAATCACAAACTATCTTAGTATATGACTTAGGAGGAGGAACATTTGATGTTTCCATCCTTGAACTTGCTGAAGGAACATTTGAAGTTATTAGTACTGCTGGAGACAATCGTCTTGGTGGGGATGACTTCGATCAAAAAATTATTGATTGGTTAGTAAGTGAATTCAAACGTGAAACAAGTGTTGATTTAAGTGTTGACAAAATGGCAGTTCAACGTTTAAAAGATGCAGCTGAAAAAGCAAAAAAAGATTTAAGTGGGATTACCAGTGCTCATATCAGCTTACCGTTTATTAGTGTTGGACCAAGTGGACCTGTCCATTTAGAAAAAACATTAAGCCGTGCGAAATTTAATGAATTAACTGGTGATTTAGTTGAAAAAACAATGGGACCTGTTCGTCGTGCATTAAAAGATGCATCAATGACAAAAAATGATATTCACCAAGTATTACTTGTTGGTGGATCAACTAGAATCCCAGCAGTTCAAGATGCAATTAAATTAGAATTAGGTAAAGAACCAAATAAAACAGTAAACCCTGATGAAGTAGTAGCGATGGGTGCTGCAATCCAAGCTGGTGTATTAGCTGGTGATGTAAAAGATGTCTTATTATTAGACGTTACACCATTATCATTGGGTATTGAAACACTTGGAGGAGTATTTACAAAATTAATTGAACGTAATACAACAATTCCGACAAGTAAATCACAAGTCTTTAGTACAGCTGCGGATAACCAACCAGCCGTAGATTTACATGTCTTACAAGGGGAACGTCCAATGGCAAATCAAAACAAAACATTAGGACGCTTCCAATTAACTGATATTCCACCTGCACGTCGTGGTATTCCACAAATCGAAGTATCATTTGATATTGATGCTAATGGTATCGTTAATGTTAAGGCAAAAGATTTAGGAACTGGAAAATCACAATCAATCACAATTCAAAATGATTCTGGATTAAGTGATAAAGATATCGAAAGAATGGTTAAAGAAGCAGAAGAAAACGCAGAAGCCGATGCTTTATTAAAAGAAGATGCTGATGTTCGTAACGAAGCGGATCAATTAATCTTTGCTGCTGAAAAAGCAATGAGTGATTTAAAAGACCAAGTATCTGATAGTGAAAAAGAAGATACAGAAGCGAAAATCAAAGACTTACGTAAAGCTCTTGAAGGAACAAATTTAGAAGATATTAAAGCGAAAAAAGATGCGCTAAATGAAGTTGCTCAAGCATTAGCAACCAAAGCTTATCAACAAGCTCAACAAGCACAAGAAGCAGCAAATAGCAACAATGTAGCAGATGATTCTCCACAAGACGATACTGTCGTTGACGCTGAGTTTGAAGAAGTAGACTAATACGATATGAAGCAGAGAAATCTGCTTCTATCGGTTTATAATTGAGGTGAAAGCATGAGCAAAAGAGATTACTACGATGTCCTGGGTGTTGACAAAGGCGCAGACGATGCGGCAATTAAAAAAGCGTATCGTGGCTTAGCTAAAAAATACCATCCTGATGTTTCGACTGAGGAAAATGCCGAAGCAAAATTTAAAGAAGTTCAAGAAGCATATGAAGTATTAAGCGATGGTCAAAAACGCTCCCAATATGATGCTTATGGTCATCAAGCAAACAATGGGCAAGGGTTTAGTTCAAGTGGATTTGATTTCGATATCAATGATATTTTTAGTAGCTTTTTTGGCGGAGGTGGCGGATCTCCACGTACAAGCAATCGCCCTCGTAAAGGTCAAGACTTACAACGCCGCATGAACATTTCTTTTGAGGAATCCATGTTTGGTGGGAAACGAAAAATTGAGGTTACTTCACATGAAGAATGTCATAGTTGTCATGGAACTGGTGCCTTTAGCAAAAATGATGTCAAAACATGTTCAAAATGTCAAGGAAGTGGAACAGTGATTGTTGAACAACAATCAATATTTGGTCGAACAAGAACACAAACAACTTGTCCGACATGTCATGGGACTGGTAAAAAAGTTCTCAAACCTTGTAACACTTGTCATGGTGAAGGAATTGAATCACACAAAAAAGAAATCGAAATTAATATTCCTAAAGGAATTGATACCGGACAACAAATCCGTCTTGAAAATTACGGAAATAAAGGTTCAAATGGTGGACCAACTGGCGATTTATACATCCTCTTTGATGTCCAAAAACATCCGTTGTTTGAACGTCATGGTGATGACATTATATTAGAAATGCCAATTACTTTTGTCCAAGCAGCACTTGGAGAAAGTATAAAAGTACCAACACCTCATGGGGATATTAAATTAAAAATACCGCCAGGAACCCAAAGTAAAACAACATTCCGTTTACGTGGGAAAGGCGCTCCGAATGTTCGAACCAAACGCAATGGTGATGAACATGTCATTATCAATGTTGTGACACCAAGTAAATTATCCAAAACACAAGTCAAGTTGTTTGAACAACTTGGTAAAACAGATTTAACAGAGGATTCAAATATTTGGCAAAAATTTGAAAATGCAATCAAACATTAAAAGGTAGTGATACCTTTTTTTGTTTGATGTGATATAATAAAAAAAGGTGATAATATGCAACGTTACTTTACAGAAAACATCAATCTAGAATTCAACACTGCTATCTTAAAAAATGGTGATTTTCATCATGCTAAAAATGTAATGCGAAGTAGAATAGGCGATAAAATAATTATTTGTGATTTAGCAAAACATTGTTTTATTGCGACAATTGAGGATTTTACAAAAACCGAAGTAATATGTGTGAATTTACATCCACACACGGTCATCCAAAAACCATATCATGTTGATATTGCGCAAGCATTAATTCGTCGTGAACGTTTCGAATATATGTTGCAAAAAGCCACAGAGCTTGGTGTTGATCGTATTATTCCAATTGTTACAAAGCATACAATCATAAAACTTGGCGATGACAAGCAACAAAACAAACTTCAACGTTGGAATCTCATTTGTAAAGAAGCATCAGAACAGTCCCATCGTAGTACCGTCTCTATAGTTGATCCTGTGATTGCGATAAATGAGTTACAAATTATGGATTATGATTTGGTATTAATTGCCTACGAAACAGAGACAAATTCAAAATCTTTACCCGATATTTTACGTCAATCATACTCGCGTATTCTTGTCATCATTGGGCCTGAAGGTGGTTTTGCACCAAAAGAGGTTATAGCATTACAACACTTCCCACAAGTTCATGTTGTTGGTTTGGGGCCACGTATTTTGCGCAGTGAGACAGCTTCATCCTATATTCTTAGTGTCCTTAGTTTTATTTATGAACTGGGTGAGATCGCATGATAATTGCCTTTCATACACTTGGATGTAAAGTAAACACTTATGAGACGGAAAGTATTTGGGAACTGTTTCAAAAACAAGATTTTACGCGTGTTAAACATCATGAATATGCAGATGTATATATTATTAATACCTGTACTGTAACAAACAGTGGTGATAGTAAAAGCCGTAAGGCAATTCGAAAATGTATCAAGCAAAATCCCGAAGCAGTTATTGCAGTTATGGGATGTTATGCACAAATCAGTCCTGAGGAAATCGCTGGTATTGATGGCGTTGATATTATAATCGGAACAACTCACCGCGAAAAAATCGTTGATTTGGTATTAGAACAACTTCGTCAACGTTCGTTTGTACAAGACGTTGTAGATGTTTCAAGATATCGTCAATTTGATCAAGTTCATGTGACGAATTTCACTGAAAATACTCGTGCATTCTTAAAAATACAAGATGGGTGTAATAATTTTTGTACGTATTGTATTATTCCTTTTGCAAGAGGACCGGTACGTTCTCGAGATAAAGATTCGATTATTGAAGAAGCCAAACATCTAATTAGAAATGGCTACCATGAAATTGTTTTAACAGGAATTCATACTGGTGGATATGGTAGTGATTTAAAAGACTATAATTTATATCAATTACTAAAAGAACTAAGTCAACTGCCTAATCTCAAACGACTTCGTATTTCATCAATTGAGATTAATGAACTAACGGATGAAATCTTGGAATTGATTGCTTCAAACCATGTCTTTGCAAAACATCTCCATGTACCACTGCAAAGCGGAAGTAACAATATCTTACGTCAGATGCATCGTAAATATTCCAAAGAAGAGTATTATAAACGAATTCAATATTTTCGGAAGATGATTCCAAATTTAGCATTAACAACCGATATCATTGTTGGTTTCCCAGGAGAAACGGAGGCTGATTTTGAAGAAATGTATCAGTTTGTTAGAACGGTTGGCTATAGTGAACTTCATGTTTTTCCATACTCGAAACGTTCAGGGACGAAAGCTGCTGCGATGAAACCACAAATCAACGGTGTCATAAAATCATATCGCGTAAATCAGTTATTACAATTGAACGAAATTTCAGCGACAAACTACATAAAGCAATCAATGAATCAAGAACTTAGTGTAATATTTGAGGTATCTGATGAGCATTTCACCTATGGACATTCGGATACATATATTTATATCAAAGTCGATAAGGATGATTCCTTAATCAATCATATTGCGCCTGTCGAAATCATCCATCCAATTTATAAAAACACATATGGCAAAATAAAAATAGGCTAGAAATAGCCTATTTAATTTGATATCCAATGGATACATCAGCATCAGAGATGAAAATTTCATACTCTTCATGTTTTAAAATTGCTTCAGGAAGATGGTGAAGATAGACAACGACTTCATCAAGACAATTGTATTTGTTGGTAACATCAATGAATTTCTTTGTTGCTTTTTTCATTGAAAATTTCATGATTTGCTTTTTACCATTACTAACATAGATATATAGTTTTTCTTTATTGCGTCTAAATGCTGAACCACGTGCATAGTTTCTCATACCAGGAAGTTCATCTTCTTTATATTTGAAGTATTTTTCCACGAGCGATTTTGGTTTATGTTTCAACTTTTGATAGGAATTAGAGTTTTTCTTTCTGCGTTTTTTAGTTGATTCAACTAAAATGAGTCCGTTATATTTTTTGCGTCGCAGCTTACTCGCTTTTTTAACATAACTTTTCGCACCAAAAAAGATACGAACATTATTAAATAAACGTATTATGATAATGATTGCAATTCCACCTATTACAAGGTTTGGAAGGGTAAGATATTGTGTGAAATCCAAGTCAATCAACTCCTTTTTATAGCATTATTTTAACACAATTTTCAAAAAAGCAATAGAAAAGTCGATAATTACAACTGTTTCTCTAAAAAACTTGCTTTTTATTATTTAATTTGGTAATATAAATAAGGCAAATACAAGAGTGAGAGGAGGGAAACCTATGGCTAAGACTGTTGTCAAAGAGAATGAAAATATTGAAGACGTTTTAAGAAGATTTAAACGTGATGTTTCACGTTCAGGGATCCTTGCTGAAGCTCGTAAACGCGAACATTATTTGAAACCAAGTGTTTCAAAAAAACTAAAACAACAAGCAAACAGAAAAAAAGGAATAAAATAAATAACGGCTTATGCCGTTATTTTTTTCCCTAAATATTTGGTCATATGGTATAATATGATTAACTTAATAGATGGGAGATCGATAGTTTGATAGATTTAAAAAAATTAAATGTAGAGTTCGAAGATTTAGAAAGCTTTCGTGCCGTAGTTGGTTTTAATGATCGTAATTTAAAAGTGCTTAATTCCCTTTTTGCAACGACCATATATACAAAAGGTGAAGAGATATTTATTGATGCAAAAGATCAAGATAAAACAGTATTGTTATCAAAGATATTTGGTGTATTAATTGTGATTGCACGTCATAATTTGGTGATCAATGAACGAGATGTTATCTATATTTCAAAACTTGCTGAAGAACTGAATGAAGAAGAAATTGTAAGTGTCTATACCGATCGGGTATTAATCACTAAGACATATAACGGAAAACCAATTCATGCTAAAACATTAAATCAAAAACATTATTTGTATGCAATTAATGAAAACGACATGGTGTTTAGTATTGGTCCAGCCGGAACAGGAAAAACCTATGTAGCAGTTGTTAATGCAATTGCTAAATTAAAACAAGGTGAAATCAAAAAAATAATTTTAACGAGACCTGCTGTTGAAGCTGGTGAGAACCTGGGGTTTTTACCTGGTGATTTAAAAGAAAAAGTAGATCCATATTTGCGCCCTCTCTACGATGCTTTATATGAAATTTTGGGAAATAAGCAAACAGAGGAAATGATTGAAAAAGGAATTATTGAAATTGCACCATTAGCATATATGCGTGGTCGCACACTTGAAAATGCCTATGTTATCTTAGATGAAGCACAAAATGCAACTCTGAATCAAATGAAATTGTTCTTAACAAGACTTGGATTTAATTCAAAAATGGTGATTACTGGTGACATTACGCAAATTGATCTACCAAACAAACATAATTCAGGATTGATTCAAGCTAGTAACCTATTAAAAGATATTAACGGAATCTCCATTATATATTTTGAAAAGATTGATGTCATTCGACATCCTCTTGTTCAAAAAGTATTGGCAAGGTATGAAGACTATGAAAATAAATATAGTAAACTATTTGAATGATATAGACCATTCAAAAACAATTGAATTAGTTGGTAACGCAGTTGATCATAAGTTTTCTCTACAGAAGATGGAAGTGTCAATCATCTTAGTCGGAAACGATAAAATTCAAGAGTTAAATCGTCAGTACAGAGAGAAAGATTATCCAACTGACGTGCTTACTTTTCCTGATGGCGAACATCATTACTTAGGTGATATTGTTATTAGCCTTGAAAAGTGTGAAGAACAACGTCTTTCATATAATCACTCTTTTGAAAGAGAATTAGGATTTTTAGTTGTTCACGGATTGCTACATACCCTTGGGTATGATCATATTTCCAAAGAAGATGAAATAGAAATGTTTCTACTTCAAGACAACATATTAGAAACAATAGAACTAAAAAGGTAGGTGTTTCAAATGAAAGATTTATACCAAGAAGCAAAGAATGTATTACAAAATTCTTATTCTGACTATTCGAAATTTAAAGTTGCCGCTGCAATCCGTTTGAAAAACGGGAAAATTATTACTGGTGTCAACGTTGAAAATGCATCGTTTGGATTGACGAATTGTGCCGAAAGAAGTGCCTTGTTTACAGCATATTCACAAGGATATCGCCGTGATGATATTGTTGAACTTTTAGTTACTACAGAACAAGATACCTTTATTTCGCCCTGTGGTGCATGCCGACAAGTTATGCGAGAGCTAATACCTGAAAATGCAAATATCTATATGACTACAAAAAATGGTGATGTTCAAACTGTTAAAAACAAAGACTTATTACCATACGCTTTTACGGAGAATGACTTATAATGTTTAAATCTGGTTTTGTTACTGTAATTGGCCGACCTAACGCAGGTAAATCAACATTTGTTAATAAAGTACTAGGTCAAAAAATAGCCATTACATCCGATAAACCACAAACTACTAGAAATAATATTTCTGGTATTTTTACTACGGATCATTCGCAAATTATTTTCATTGATACTCCAGGAATTCATAAACCCCAACATAAGCTCGGAGCATACATGACAAAAGAAGCAATCAATACTTTGAATAGTGTCGATTTGGTTTTATTTATGGTGGATTCTACGAAGTACTTTGGTAAGGGCGATGAATATATTATTGAGGAATTAGGTAAGGTTCGTGTACCTGTTTTCTTAATCTTAAACAAAGCTGATTTGATTGAAAATATTGTTCAACTGAAAGAAAATGTTGATCAATACAAAAAGGCTTTTCCATTTAAAGGAATCTTTAGTGTCAGTGCTTTAAGAGGCGATAATGTCGATTTATTGCTGGAAGATATCGAAAAAGAACTTGAAGAAGGTCCGAAATACTATCCTGATGATCAAGTGACAGACCACCCAGAAAAATTTATTATGAGTGAAATGATCCGTGAAAAAGTTTTGCGCTTAACTCGCGAAGAAGTTCCACATAGTGTGATGTGTACAATTGATTATATGGAGTATGACAAACAATTACCGGATTTACTAAATATCCATGCTTCGATTATTGTCGAACGAGATTCTCAAAAAGGAATCATTATTGGTAAAGGCGGTAGTATGATCAAACAGATTGGGACGTATGCTCGAAAAGATATTCTCCATTTGCTTGGGACAAAAGTATTTTTAGATTTACATTGTAAAGTTGAAAAAGATTGGCGTAATAAAGAATTCCATTTACGTAATTTTGGATATACAGAAGAAATCTAGGTGATACAATGAAACCCATTGAAGCTGTAGTGTTACGATCAATGGATTATAAAGATTCGAGTAAAATACTATATCTTTATACACCAACAGGAAAAATGAATGTGATAGCTCGTGGAGTAAAAAAACTCAATAATGTTGCTCGTCATTTATCACAAAACGCAACCTTAATTCAGTTTGAAGCGAAACCAGGAGAACTACCAACGATGCAAGAAGGTAAACTACTGGATGACTTTGCGAATATCAAGCAAGACTTAGAACGATATACCTTTGTCACTCACATTTTAGAGCTTATCAATCATGTCATCGATGAGCATAATGATCATACGAAGATGTATTCCTTCTTAGTGCGATTATTACGAATGTTCAATAACGAAATTGATCCCGAACTATTAACATTCATCTTTGAGTTGAAACTTCTTCATTTTCTTGGATATGGCATCAACTTTAAAAGCTGTAATATTTGTGCGAAGCAAGAAGATTTGGTGTATCACGTAAGTGATGGCGGATTGATTTGTCGAAGTCATTTAAAACAAAATCAAGAATGCTATGAAGCTGATATATATCTGATTTTAAAAGATTTGTATTATATGGATATCAACCAATATAATACCATTGAATTAAGTAAAAATCACCGTGTGATGATTCGTCACATTATTGATATGACATATGAAGAATTTATCGGATTTACTTCAAAATCTCGGGAAATCTTAAAACAAATCATAAAATACTAAAAGAGCTTGTCTCTTTTTTTATGTTCTATGGTATAATATAAACTGCATAATTATGTCCAAAAAACATAGTAGGAGGATTATATATGAGCAAGATAACAATGGAAGAGTTGGTTAACTACGCAAAGAACTATGGGTTTGTATTTCAAGGATCTGAAATATATGGTGGTTTAGCGAATACTTGGGATTATGGACCACTAGGTGTGGAACTTAAAAATAATCTAAAACAAACTTGGTGGAAGAAGTTTATCCAAGAAAATAGACTTAATGTTGGACTTGATAGTTCAATTCTTTTGAATCCTAAGACTTGGGAAGCATCTGGTCATGTTGGGGGATTTAGTGATCCATTGACAGATTGTAAGAGCTGTAATACTCGTCACCGTGCGGATAAATTAATTGAAACATTTGATAGTTCGATTAATGCTGATGGGTGGAGCAATGAAGAATTAATGGCATTTATTATTAAAAATAATATTGTTTGTCCTAATTGTGGCAAGTTAGACTATACAGATATTCGTCAATTTAACTTAATGTTTAAAACATCGCAAGGTGTAACTAGTGATTCAGGTAGTGATTTATATATGCGTCCTGAAACAGCGCAAGGAATCTTCTTGAACTTCAAGAATATTCAGCGTTCAGCTCGAAAAAAGGTACCATTTGGAATTGGCCAAATTGGGAAATCATTCCGTAATGAAATTACCCCAGGTAACTTTATCTTCCGTGTTCGTGAATTTGAACAAATGGAATTAGAGTTTTTCTGTGTTCCAGGAACAGAAATGACATGGTTTGAATATTGGAAAGAACAAAGCAAAGCATATTTACTATCGCTAGGGTTGAATGAAGATGATATTAAATTTCGTGATCATGAACAAGAACAATTATCGCATTATTCAAATGCGACGACAGATATTGAATTTCGCTTTCCTTGGGGATTTGACGAACTATGGGGGATTGCCTCTCGAACTGATTATGATTTGATGCAACATCAAATTCATTCTGGACAAAATCTTGAGTATCTTGATCCGGATACCAACCAAAAGTATTTACCTTATGTGATTGAACCATCTTTAGGAGTAGAACGTTTGTTTCTAGCGGTACTTTCAAGTGCATTCAATGAAGAAGTTCTAGAAGATGGCGAAACGCGTATCAACTTAAAATTAGCACCATCTCTTGCACCATATAAAGTTGCAGTCTTACCATTAATCAAAAAATATCATAAAGAAAAAGCAGATGAAATGCTTGAATATTTAGGAAAATATTTTACAGTTACCTATGATGATTCTGGTAAAATTGGGAAACGATATCGTCGTCAAGATGCGATTGGAACACCCTTTGTCTTAACGATTGATGACCAAGGCTTAGAGAATGATATCTTTACGCTTCGTGATCGCGATACAATGCAACAAGTATCATTAAAAAAATCAGAATTGGTTCCATATTTGATTGAAAAACTATTTTATTAAAAAGGTGATTTGATGCCGAGAATGAGTGATGAACTGATTAATGAAGTCTTACAAAAAACAGACATCATTGATCTCATAAGTGAAAAAGTATCTCTTTCAAAACAAGGAAAGAGCTATTTTGGTTTATGTCCATTTCATCATGAAAAAACACCATCATTCAGTGTCGAACCAGAACGTAAAATATATAATTGTTTTAGCTGTGGTGAAAAAGGTAATGCGATTACCTTTAAACAAAAAACAGAAAACCTAACTTTTGTAGAAGCGGTCGAGGACTTAGCAATCCGTGCTCACATTGATGTTAGTTTTGATGAGTATAAAACTGTATCACCACATCAACGTTTGTTTGAAATTACTGATACGGCCAAAACATTCTATAAAATGTTTTTATCAAATACGCTACAAGGACAAACCGCAAAAGAGTACCTTCAAAATAGAGGTATCACCGATGATGTGATTGCAGCGTTTGAATTAGGACTTGCTCCAAAAGAATTTGATGTGTTATTTAAAACACTTTCCGATAAGCAATATTTGGCTTCTGATATGCATGATTTAGGATTAATCAAAAAGAATGCGAATGATCATTTTTATGATTTATTCCGTGAACGAATCATTTTTCCAATTCACGATGAACACGGTAACGTTGTTGCATTTTCAGGACGTACATTCTTAGAAAAAGATGAGTCTGCCAAGTATATCAATAGTCCCCAAACAATTGTATTCACGAAAAGCAATGTTTTATACAATCTCCACAACGCCATCAATGACATTAAAAAAAATAATCGTATTTTATTGTTTGAAGGGTATATGGATGTCATTGCAGCATATCGTGCTGGAATTCGTGAGAGTGTCGCTTCAATGGGAACCTCACTTACAACAGAACAAGTTAAATTAATTGCAAAATACACCCAAAATGTTGTCATCTGTTATGATGGTGATCCCGCAGGGATCGAAGCAACTAACCGAGCAATACAGTTATTTAAAAAACAAAATATCGATGTAAAAATTATCCTTTTCCCAGATAACCTTGATCCAGATGATTATTTGAAGAAGTTTGGTGATACTGCTTTAAAGGATTACATCAACAATAAATGGATTGATAGTTTTGATTTTACTTATCGTAAAAACAATATGAATATCGATTTTACAAAACTACTTGATGTTGAACACTTTAAAAAAACTATTTTTGATTTAATTAAAAACTCCTCAAATACAATCATTGAGTCTTATATCAAAAGATTGGCTAATGACACTAATATAACGATTGAATCGATTAGACAGGATTTTAACCAGTATACAAAGCGTAATATTGCCAATATTCAAGGAACAAATAGACAAAGAATCCAAATTCTTAATAAATACGAAGTTGCTGAACAGCGAGCACTCTTATATTTCTTAAAAGATCCAAATTATTGGTATCGTTATCGAAACGAATTTGGGCCAATATTCCATATTGACGAATCCGTTCGTCAAATCAAAGACATTATTGAAGATATCTACATTGAACACTTGGGAGAAGAACTCGACAGTGAAACCATCTATCAAAGCTTTTTAGATAAGCTAAACGAGGCACAAATAGACTTCTTTTTACATAAGTGTTATCACAAAGATTTGGAGTTGCTTGATAAAGAATACGAAGATATTATTAATACGATTAATCAATATCAACAAATGTTAATTAAAAAGAAACTAGAAGAACAGATTAAAGATGCAGTTACCATAACAGAAAAAATTGAATTAGCGAAGTATCGTGATGTAAAAATTAAGGAGGATAAACATGGACAAAGATAAAATTATTCAAGAATTAATTGAATTAAGTAAGATTAAGGGGTATTTATCAGTTAAGGAAATACTAAAATACGTTAGTGATGACGATGAAATCTTTGATGAAATTATTGCCGATTTAGAAAAGAAACAAGTTGATGTTGTAAGTGAGGAAGATATGGTAAATTATGATATACCAACATTATCTCTTGACGATGACGAAGACGAAGATGATTTAGATGAAGATTTAGATCCTTCCATTATCCTAGACTTAGATTTTACAAAAGATATTGAAGAAGAATTATTGTATGATAAATCATTTGAAAATCATATATCGATTAAAGTGGATGACCCAGTTCGTATGTACTTAAAAGAAATTGGTCGTGTTGATTTATTAGAGGGCGATCAAGAAGTTGATTTGGCTCAAGATATTGTTAACGCTGAAAATGCCAAAGAGCAATTTGATGAATTGGTTGCAGCAGGAGAAGAAATTGATCCAGCATATAAACTTGAAGTAGAGCAAATGATGTACAAAGGTGAACTTGCCAAAAATAAATTAGTTGAAGCAAACTTACGTTTGGTTGTATCAATTGCGAAACGATACGTAGGACGTGGAATGCAGTTTTTAGATTTAATCCAAGAAGGAAACATGGGGTTAATGAAAGCTGTTGGAAAGTTTGACCATACAAAAGGATTTAAATTTTCTACATATGCAACATGGTGGATTAGACAAGCAATCACAAGAGCAATTGCCGATCAAGCTAGAACAATCCGTATCCCCGTACATATGGTTGAAACAATTAATAAATTGGTCCGTACACAACGACAACTAATACAAGAGTTGAAACGCGAACCACAACCTGAAGAAGTCGCAGAAAGAATGGGCATCAGTGTTGAAAAAGTTCAAATCATTCAAAAAGTTGCGCAAGAACCAATAAGTTTAGAATCACCTGTAGGTGAAGAAGAAGATTCTTCATTAGGAGATTTTATTCCAGATCCAGACACATTAACACCACTAGAGTTCACATCAAAAGAAATGTTGAAACGTGAATTAGCAAGTGTATTAGAAACATTGACCGACCGTGAAGAAAAAGTTCTAAGAATGCGTTTTGGTTTACTAGATGGACGTTCAAGAACACTGGAAGAAGTTGGTCGTGAATTTGGGGTTACTCGTGAGAGAATCCGTCAAATTGAAGCGAAAGCATTACGTAAACTCCGCCATCCTTCTCGTAGCAAAAAACTAAAAGATTTTATGAGTGGTAAGTAATGCCCTTATCCAAACGTTTACAAACATGTTTACAATATACCAAAGGTTTTCAAGAACTAGCGGACATTGGAACTGATCATGCGTTGTTGCCAATAGCAGCAATCAAACAAGATTTTGTTCAACATGCACTTGCGATTGACAATAAAAAAGGACCATATGATATCGCCAAAGAAAACATTTCAAAGTATCAACTAGATACAAAGATTGATGTCCTATTACAAGATGGACTAAGCGGTATTTCAAGTCAAACAGACGTTGTTGTAATTAGTGGTATGGGCGGATTTTTAATTCGAAACATTCTCATACAAGATTCCTTGCAAAACGTCAGACGATTGATTTTACAGCCTAATAGTGATGTATCTGAGATACGATTAATTCTTCCTGAGATTGGGTTCTATGTATTTGATGAACTTGTGATTAGTGATCAAGGAAAATACTATGATATTTTAGTATTAGAGCGTGGTCGCAAATCCTATTCAAATCAAGAAATCACTTTTGGACCAATAAATCTTGTAAAAAAGTCTGAACATTTTGTAAATAGATTGAATAAAGAATTAGAAATCATGAAACAAAACGCTTTAAAAATAACAAATCCAACTCAATTACAAGAACTTGATTACAAAATTAAACAGTATCAAGAGGTGTTACGATGAAAAAATCTGAATTTATTGATATTTTCGAAACAATATATCCAAAAGAATCCGCAATGACATGGGATAATGTTGGGTTGCAAATTGGTTCTTCTGAGCAAGCAATCACGTCTATTTTATTATCATTAGATGTTACTGTAGAAGTAATTGAAGAAGCAATAAAAAAAGGAGCAAACCTAATCGTTGCTCATCATCCATTGATTCTTTCACCAATTAAAGATGTAAATACAGACAATGTTAAGGGAAAAATTATCGAATTACTACTTAAAAATGATATTACGTTATATATTGGCCACACAAACTTTGATGTTGCGAATGAAGGGATGGATATGATTCTTGCAAATATGCTAGAATTAGATGATTTAGAACATCTTGAACAAACTTCACCTTCAACAGGTTTAGGTAAAATTGGAACAATTAAATCTCAATCAATGCGCTCGTATATCAATCATGTAAAGCAGGTTTTTGATATTGAACATGCTTTGTTTATCGGTGACATCGATGCAAATGTCACAAAAGTGGCAATATTAGGCGGAAGTGGAACAGTGAATATGGATCAAGCAAAAGAAGCTGGCGCTGATTTGTTTATCACAGGAGATATTACATATCATAAAGCATTGGACATGAAAATGATGAATCTAAACTCATTAGATGTAGGTCATCATATTGAACAGCATTTTGTTAAGGCATTAAAAAAAGTATTGATTGAACATGGTGTTCAAAGTGAAATCCACATTTCACAAATCAATACTAATCCTTATAAATTGGTATAAAAAAGAGTGATTAAATCACTCTTTTTTTTTATACTTCACTAATAGCGTCTACAGGACAAACTACTTCACACGCACCACAGTCGATGCAAATATCTTCATCAATAACATAGATATCTCCTTCTGAGATACAATCTACTGGACACTCAGGTACACACGCAGCACATGCAATACAATCATCTGAAATTCTTCTTGGCATTATAATTCCTCCTTTTAAGAAACTTTTACTATACTTATATTGTATTAAAAAAATGTAAGAAAGTAAATAGTATTTTCATTCTTTTTTCATTCGAACATAGAAACATTTTCCAGATTTAAAAAACCGCATAAAAATTACTTATAGACTAGCTTTTTAATGGTTTCCTAGAACATAATAAAAGACGAATAATAACGAATAAATGATTAAAACCTTTTCTAGAATATAATACTTGTTTTTGTCACTAATTTCTTGTAAAATAAGAAAGAGATTAAATAAGGAGTGGTAATTATGGGCTTAACTTTAGCAATTATATTAATCGTTGTGGCACTGCTTGTTGGTGCAGTACTAGGATTCTTTATTTCACAAAGATATTTTAAAAAATACTTGAAAGAAAATCCACCTGTGACTGAAAGTATGATCCGCGCAATGATGACTCAAATGGGACGAAAACCATCTGAAAAACAAGTTAGACAAGTAATGCAATCGATGGATCAAGCAAAATAAAAACCTCTTACGAGGTTTTTTTATTTGTTTTTGATGCCCATTTTACTTTTGGTTCAATACCATTTGAAATGTTTTTGTAATTACTTCTATGACGGAACACAATTAATAAAAGTAACACAAATATATATGGGATTGAACTGAATAAAACTTCATTTGGAAATGCATAATATTGAATTAAACCCGAAACAGTTGCGCAAATTAACAAAACAATAGGAACACTTGTCGAACCAATACTAACATATTTTGTAACCTTAATTACTACAAAAAATACAACCATTGCAATGGCTGACCATATAAAATTATACGCCAACGCCATTCCTACTGTAGTACCGACTGCTTTTCCACCTTTAAATCCAATAAAGATAGAGAAGGCATGTCCGAATGCTGCGACAACTCCAAAGATCATTGGATGGAAATATTCAACTTGGATGACTCCGAAACGGATTAAAAGAACTATAATACCACCTTTTATGACATCAAGAACAACAATTGAGAATCCAACTCTTTTTCCTAACCATCGGATAGAATTTGTTCCTCCAGGATTACCGCTCCCATGTCTGCGAACATCTATTCCCTTGAATCTTTTTCCTAATATAACCGCAAATGGGATTGACCCATATAAGTATGCAAGTATCAGAATTCCTATTTCAAATAATAGCTGATTATTCATTATTATCGTCTCCATTTCAATAAGTTACAAATTATTATATCATAGAAATAAAAATTTTCACTATAATTTTTGATTTGACTTTGTTATAATATGTAATTGTAGATAAGAATAGGATGTGTACAAGATGGAAAATAACATACAACAATATGATGAATCGTCAATTCAAATTCTAGAAGAACTAGATGCAGTTCGTAAAAGACCTGGGATGTATATCGGATCAACTGATTCGAGAGGATTACATCACTTAGTTTGGGAAATCGTTGATAATGCTATTGATGAAGTACTTGCTGGCTACGGGAATGATATCTCCGTAACTGTCAAAGAAGACAACAGTATCGTCGTAACCGACAATGGTCGTGGAGTTCCTGTTGGAATGCATGAAAGTGGTGTTAGTGCCATTGAAATTATTTATACTAGACTTCATGCAGGTGGTAAATTTGGTCAAATTGGAGGATATAAAGTATCTGGAGGGTTACATGGTGTAGGTGCAAGTGTTGTGAATGCATTAAGTGACTTTGTCGATGTTACTGTTCGCCGAGATGGTAAAATATATCACACCCGTTTTTCAAACGGTGGAAGAGAGATTTCGCCACTTGAAATTATTGGAGAAACAAAAACAACTGGAACAACAGTTTGGTTTAAACCAAATTCTGAATTATTTAGCACATCAATGTTCCATTATCAAACCTTAACGGAGCGCTTGCGAGAAAGTGCCTTTTTACTTAAAGGATTAAAAATGAAAGTTGTTGATGAGCGTAGCAAGAGTGAAGACAATTTCTGTTATGAAGATGGAATCATTTCCTATGTTGATTATATCAACCAATCAAAATCAGTTATTCATGATGCACAAATCTTAGAAGGTACTGCAAGTGACATTGAAGTTGAGGTTGCTTTTCAGTTTACAACATCGTATACAGATCAAATTGTATCGTTTGTTAATAACGTTCGTACTAAAGATGGTGGAACACACGAAACTGGATATAAATCAGCAATCACAAAACTGTTTAATGAGTATGGCCAAAAAGTTGGTTTAATAAAAAATGGTAAAAAACTTGAAGGGGCAGACATCCGTGAAGGATTAACGACAGTCATTAGTGTTCGTATCCCTGAACAACTGCTTCAATTTGAAGGACAAACCAAAAACAAGCTTGGAACGCCAGACGCAAGAAGCGCAGTTGAACAAGTTGTTACTGAAAAAATGACATACTTTTTAGAAGAAAATAATAATTTAACATATACATTAATTGAAAAAGCATTCCGTGCTCAAATTGCTCGCGATGCAGCACGAAAAGCACGTGAAGAAGCACGATTAGAACGAAAAAAATCAAAAATTGAAACCAATCTTTCAGGTAAACTTTCCCCTGCACAATCTAAAAATCCTGAACGAAATGAACTTTATTTAGTCGAAGGTGACAGTGCTGGTGGTAGCGCGAAACAAGGACGAGATCGTCGTTTCCAAGCTATTTTACCGTTACGTGGGAAAGTAATTAATACCGAAAAAGCAAAGATTGATGATGTTCTTCATAATGAAGAGGTAAACACTATTATTCATACAATTGGCGCTGGACTTGGTCCGGATTTTGATCTAAAAAAATGTAACTATAATAAAGTCATTATCATGACCGATGCCGATACAGATGGAGCACATATCCAAGTTTTACTCTTAACGTTTTTCTTCCGCTATATGCGTGAACTTGTTGAAGCTGGAAAAGTATATATTGCCTTACCTCCACTTTATAAAGTAACCAGAAAAGCAAATAAGAAAGACATTATTGAATACGCATGGAATGAACAAGAACTAGATGTAATCACCAAAAAATCAAAAACATATAATATTCAACGATTTAAAGGTTTAGGGGAAATGAACGCATCGCAATTATGGGATACGACAATGAACCCACAAAGTAGAACCTTAATCCAAGTGAACATTGATGATTTAGCAGACGCTGATCAAAGAATCACAATATTAATGGGAGATAAAGTTGAACCACGAAGAGACTGGATTGAAAACAACGTATCCTTCACTGCCGAAGACAACTTTAGGATTGGTGAATAATTATGGCTAAGAAAAATATCGTTGAAGAAATCAACAATTTTGTTGATGAAAAAATATTAGTAGAAAACCTCGAAGACATTGTAGGTGAGCGTTTTGGTCGTTATTCAAAATACATTATCCAAGACCGTGCTTTACCTGATGTTCGTGACGGATTAAAACCAGTACAAAGAAGAATCTTGTATTCAATGTACAAACTTGGAATGTTTAGCGACAAACCTTACAAAAAATGTGCGAGAATCGTTGGTGACGTAATTGGTAAGTATCATCCTCACGGTGATACTTCTGTATATGACGCAATGGTGCGCTTAAGTCAACCTTGGAAAGTACGTACTTTACTGGTTGATATGCATGGTAATAATGGTAGTGTTGATGGTGATAGCGCAGCTGCAATGCGTTATACAGAAGCAAGAATGTCAGAAGCCAGCGAATATTTACTACAAGACATTGATAAAAGAACAGTTGACTTTGTTCCCAATTTTGATGATGAGGAATATGAACCAACTGTACTACCTGCTCGTTATCCAAACCTTCTCGTCAATGGAGCAAGTGGAATCAGTGCGGGATACGCAACAGATATTCCCCCTCATAATCCAAAAGAAGTCATTAATTGTGTCATCAAACGTTTAGAAACACCAGATATGACAACAGAAGATATCATCAAAATAATGAAAGGACCAGATTTCCCAACAGGGGGAATTGTTCAAGGTCGTGAGCAATTATTAGGTGCGTACGAAACAGGACGTGGCCGTATTGTTATTAAAGCGAAAGTGGAGATTGACGGACAAAGTATCGTAGTTCATGAAATCCCATTTGAGGTTAACAAAGCTGTTTTAGTTCGTAAAATCGATGATATTCGTATCAAAAAACTGATTGATGGAATCAAAGAAGTCCGTGATGAATCCGATCGTGAAGGCTTAAGAATTGTGGTCGATATCAAACCAGAATTTGATGTTGAAAACATTTTGAACTTCCTTTACAAAAAAACAGAGTTAACAAAATCTTTCAACTACAACATGGTTGCAATTAACAACAAACGTCCAATGTTAATGGGTGTTTTAGATATTATTGATGCATATATTTTACACCAAAAAGAAGTAGTCACAAATCGTTCGAATTACGATTTAAGAAAAGCTCAAAAACGACTTCATATCGTTGAAGGTATCATGAAATTAATGGATATTCTAGATGAAGTAATCGCTTTAATACGAGCTTCTAAGAATAAGCGCGATGCTAAAAATCAATTAATGAAGAAATATCAATTTTCTGAAGAACAAAGCGAAGCAATTGTAACATTACAATTATATCGTTTATCAAATACTGATATACTTGATCTTCAAAAAGAAAATGATGCATTATTAGTTATTATTGAAGGGTTACGTAAGATACTAAGCAATGAAACAGAATTAGAAAACGTCATCAAAAATGAATTGAAAGCAATTTCAAAAAAACTTCCAAACACTCGTTTAACAGTTGTTGAAGAAGAAATAGAAAAAATTGTTGTTTCGGAAGAGTTATTAATTACAGAAGAGCAACTTGTTGTCGGAATCTCATGTGCTGGATACATTAAAGCAGCTTCACCAAGATCGTATAAATCTACAAAAGAAGCGCTCGTGAAAGACAATGACTCATTACTATTTGAACAAGAGTTGTCATCATTAAATACATTGTTGATGTTTACCAACAAAGGTAATTATATTTATATGCCAGTATTCAAGATTCCTCAATACAAATGGAAAGAACTTGGAACTCATATTAATAATCTTGTTCAATTAGAACAAGACGAAGAAATCATGAAAGTAATTGCAGTAAGTGACTTCAATGAAGAAAAATATTTATTGTTTGTTACCGCAAATAACCTCGTTAAAGTGACTAAACTAGATGGTTTTGAGGTTTCAAGATACAACAAAACAATTAAAGCGATCAAATTGAATTCAGGAGATAGTGTAGTCGCAATTGATCAAACAGATTCCCTAAATAACGAAGTGTTAATCCTTGCAGATAATGGCCAAGGTCTCCGTTTTGATCTTAATGAAATCCCAGTTACAGCAACAACCGCTAAAGGTGTTAAGGGAATGAACTTATCCACAAAACAACATTTATCAAGTGGACTTATTCTAAAAGATAATCATGTTCTGATTGTCCTAACAAATCGTGGAACAATCAAACGTATCGATCCAGCAAACATTCCTAAAAAACGTCGTACAAACAAAGGGTTCCAAATATATAAAATTGTTAAATCAAATCCATACCTTGTAAAAGATGTATGTTTAATGAATGCGACACAATACAAAAACAAAGTTACTGTACGAATTAACACAGATATTCAACTAGTCGAAATCAGTGCATTCGAAATCAAGGTTGATAATACTGAAAATGGGAAATCTTTTGTTAAAAAAGATGAAGGTACTCCATTGTATATTGATATCGAACAAATCGAGATAGATGAAACATTACAACCAATTAGTGAATATGTCAAAGAAGAAGAACACGAAGTTGTTCAACAACAATTATTTGAGTAAAAAAAGTAGCGAAAGCTACTTTTTTCATAATTATGCTCAAAAAAAGTTCTTTTGACTATAAATATATATATATTAATTTGATATTTTGTGTTAATATAGTAAAATAAAAGTGAAAAAGATATAATTGGAGTGGTATTTATGAAATGTCTAGAAAACATGAAACGTACTCAAATTCCTAACGATATAATCCAGAACTATATCCAACTTTATAAGTCAGTTGGAAATAATCACTATAATCATGAGGTTTTGGAGTCCGATAATCAAGTGATGGTGCGCCAAACAGTGTCTGATGATGTGATAAATTTTGCGCAAATTTTTAACTTGAACGTCTCTAATGGACGCATGAAGTCTCTGATTTACAAGGGTGTCCTTCCAAAAAACAAAGAAGAGATCTTTATTTTGAATTTGAACACTGCATTTACAAAGATTCAACAGGAAACTGTGACATTCGAGTTACTTCCAAATGAAATATTTGACATGTTAAAATTCATATACAACGATGTTATAACGGATAAAAAATTACAATTTAATAAAGTAGAACGTAATTCAAAAAAAGTATCGCTTTTATCTAGTAGCTTCACATCTAAACGAGAAGTTCTTGATCAACTCATTCAAACATATGAACAAAGAATCTCTGAAAAAGAATATGAAGTTTCATTTATCATTACAAACTTTTACATTGATTTCTTAAAGTTAGAGATTTTCACGATGAAAAATGAAGAAATTGGGTTAGTGTTATTGTATATCCTCTTACTTGCCAATAACTTTGATGTTTTTCAATATGTTAGTTTCTTTCAATACATCGCAAATAATCAAGAAGATTTTCGTAAAGCTCAAATGGCATCAATGTTTAATTGGGAAGAGGGATTTGCATCAACAATTCAATTACACCGATACATTTTACAGATGGCTTTGATATCATACGATCATATCAATTCGTTAATTCGTGATTACGAATTTGACAAGAACTTAAACAAATCAAATAATGTCGAAAATACTATTACCAAATTAGATGAAATATTTAGTAAAGATGATATTAGAAATGTTCATCCGTATATCTCAGACTCAACAATTAATCGGACATTAAAACGATTACGCGATGAAGATAAAATTCGACCACTTGGAAAAGGTCGAAGTGCAAAATGGATTAAACTATATGCTGAACCAACAAAAAAAATTAATTTTGAACAACTAGATTTGAAAATATAGGTGAAAATTATGAATGAAGAAATTGATGTTATTATTATTAATGCTTTAAAAGAAGACATTCCAACAATTGATATTACTACGGACAATTTGTTTACTGATGAAGTCAGTGAGGGAGTTTTCGTAGCTAAGGAAAATGGTGTCCTTAGTGGTGTCAAAGTCATGCAAAGAGTATTTCAAATTATTGATCCTTCTCTCTTTATCAAAGTGATAAACCATGATGGTAACGATGTTGAAGAAGGTGACTTAATTGCCATAATTAGCGGTAAATCAAAGTCAATACTTAAAGGCGAGCGAGTTGCTTTAAATTTAATGCAACGAATGAGTGGGGTTGCTACTATGACACGTCATTTTGTGTTAGAAATAGGAAATTCCCATACAAAAATACTAGACACTAGAAAAACAACACCAAATTTAAGAATCCTTGAAAAAATGGCTGTCGTTCATGGTGGCGGAATCAACCATCGTATGAGTTTAAGTGATCAAGTGATGATTAAAGATAACCATATCAAAGCAGCTGGTAGTATAACCAAAGCTGTTGCTTTAATTAGAAAACGTGTTGACCATAACATTAAAGTTGAAGTTGAAGTCGAATCATACGACCAATTTTTAGAAGCACTTGGAACATCATGTGATATGATTATGCTCGACAATATGGACAACGATTTAATGCGTAAATGCGTTTTAAATAACACCAACAAGTTATTGGAAGCTAGCGGAAACATGGTTTTAGAACGAATTCGTTCTGTTTCAGAAACTGGCGTTGATTTCATTAGCGTTGGAGCATTAACTCATTCCTACAAATCATTTGATATTTCATTGAAATTTAATTAATAATTAAGGATGATATTATGAACATACAAGAATTACAACAAAAGATCAAAGATGAAATAAAGGTATCTCTAGAAAAACTAGGGTATTTTACAGCGGATGTTGACATTATTATTGAGACACCAAAAGATAAGAACAACGGTGATTACTCAAGCAACATAGCTATGCAATATGCAAAAATAGCTCGTAAAGCACCTCGCGCCATCGCTACTGAGATTACAAATTTGCTACCACTTGAAGAATTATACATTGAAAAAATAGAAATTGCTGGTCCAGGGTTCATCAATTTCTACATTAATCCAATGTTTTTGACAAATGTTATCAACGATATTATTAAACTTGAGAATCACTATGGTGATCTTAATTTGGGTGATGGAGAATATTACAATATTGAATTTGTGTCTGTTAACCCAACAGGAAGTTTACATATTGGACATGCAAGGGGAGCCGCTTCCGGAGATAGCTTATGCCGTATTTTAACAAAAGCTGGATATAACGTTGATAAAGAGTATTATGTCAATGATGGCGGAAACCAAATCCATAATTTAGCAGTTAGTATTGATGTTAGATACAAACAATTATTTAGTGTGGCGATTGATATGCCTGAAGATGCATATCACGGACCAGAAATCATCGAAACAGCAAAACAAATTAAAAAGATGCACGGCGATAAGTATCTGCATACAGATGGCTATGAATTCTTTAAAGAATATGGTGTTTCTTCACTACTTGAAACATTGAAAACCGATTTAAGAGATTTCCGTGTTGAATTTGATAATTGGTTCAGTGAAAAAACACTTTACGAAGATAATCTTGTTGAGAAAACAGTTCAATACTTAATTGATAACGACTTTACATACGAATTAGATGGCGCAGTTTGGCTAAAAACAAGTAATTATCAAGATGAAAAAGACCGTGTAATCATTAAAAGTGATAAAACATATACTTATGTTACTCCTGATATTGCCTATCACAAAAATAAATTAGATCGTGGGTACACAAAACTAATCGATATTCTTGGTGGTGATCATCATGGTTATATTAATCGTTTAAAAGCGGCGATTGAAATGGTTGGTGGTAATAGTGACACCCTCGAAGTAGAACTTCTTCAAATGGTGAAAGTAATTCAGGATGGAGAAGAAGTGAAAATGTCAAAACGTAGTGGTAAAGCGATTACTTTACGTGACTTAATCGATGAAGTTGGGGTTGATCCAATTAGATATTTCTTTGCAATGAGAAGTTTGAACACACATATGGATTTAGACTTAGATTTAGCAATTCGTCAAACAAACGAAAATCCTGTATATTATGTACAATATGCTCACGCACGTATTTCAAGTATTTTTAGACAAGCACTTGAAAAGGGATTTGATTTATCCGCATTACCACAAACATTTAATCTATTATCAGGAGATAAAACTTTTGATTTAATCGCAAGATTAAATGAGTATCCAGATGCAATCCGCTTATCAGCTACACAAAGAGCACCGCATAAACTAACAAACTACATTAATTCATTGGCAACATCATTTCATAGTTTCTATAACGATGAACATGTTATTACAGATGATATTGATAAATCATATCAATTACTTGCTTTATTAAAAGCAACACAAATTATTTTAAAAGATTCATTGTCATTGATTGGTGTTAGTGCACCAGAAAAAATGTAAAAGTGGCTTGCCACTTTTTCCAGTTAGGGGGACTTTTTGATGTGGAATGTTAAAAATGAAACACTAAATCAAACAAAGTTAGTTGAAGAAATATATCTCCAAAAAGGTATTAATCATTATCAACAACTTTTCGAGTTAAATGAGAATGATTTGTTAGATCCGTATACCATTAAGGACATGCAAAAAGCAGTTGACCGCATTATGAAAGGTATCAAAGCGAAAGATAAGATTCTGATTTATGGCGATTATGATGTCGATGGAATCACATCGACATATATTGTTTACCAAACTATCAAAGATCTCGGTGGGGATGTTCATTTTGATATTCCTGATCGTTTCATTGATGGCTATGGATTAAGTTATTCTAAAACATTTGATATTGTAAATGATGAGTACGATCTAGTAATTACTGTCGATAATGGAATCAAATCTGTTGATGAAGCTGCTATTTTAAAAGAAAATAATGTTGACTTAATTATTACTGACCATCATGAGATTGAAGGAACACTACCAGTCGCATATGCAATCATCCATACCGCATTAAGTGATTATGAATTTAAACCACTCGCCGGGGTTGGAATTGCCTTTAAATTAGTTCAAGCTCTAATTGGCGATGAGGCGTTGGAATATATAGACATTGTCGCATTGGGTACAATAGCAGACATGATGCCATTAATTGATGAAAACCGAGCAATTGTCAATGTTGGTTTAAAAAAATTAAAAGACAGTTCAAATATTGGACTTAATAAACTCATTCAATTTTTAGGATTCACACAGCCAAGTGTTAGCGACGTTCAATACAAAATTGCCCCAAGAATCAATTCTTGTGGTCGCATGAAGTCTGCTAAAATCGCTGTTGATTTACTATGTTCTCGTAATGGCAGTGAAGCAACACAACATATTCAAGAAATTGAAGAATTCAATGATAAACGTCGTAAATTAACCAAAACATTGTATGAGGAAGCGTTAAAAATGGTACACGAAGATGATGCTGCCATCATTATTCATTCTCCAAAGATGCATGAAGGTGTTTTAGGGATTGTGGCTTCTCGAATCGCAAGTGAGTTTGCGAAAGTTACTGTTGTATTAAAAGAAGATGAGTACACCTATAAAGGAAGTATTCGCAGTTATAGTGGTGTCGATGTTATTAATATTCTATCTGAAATCAAAGATTTATTGATTCGTCATGGGGGGCATCAAAATGCCGCTGGCTTAGAATTTAGAAAAGAAAATCTACATGAATTCATCAGACGATTTAATGAATTGGTTCCAAAGGCAAAAACAGTGGATGAGGTTCAGGCAGAAGGATATATTGATATCTATAAATTGGGGATTGATCAAATCATTGATTTAGATCAATTTGATTTAAAGGATGCAACGTTTGTCTTTAAAGACATTGTTCCTCAAAACAAATACTTAATTCGTGGGGAACATACAAAATTGATTTTGAATCAAGATACAGAAGCAATTTTCTTTAACAATCGAACATTATATCAACGACTAATGAAGAATCAAACTGTCCATATTCTTGGACATTTGGATATCAATACTTTCCGCGGTCGTAGTAAAAAACTAATTATGATAGAAGATTACATAATTATTTAAAAATTGACTATTAAAACGATTTAAATTTGTTATAATAAATTAGTAATAATATATACGGAGGTATCATAAAAATGAATTTAAAAGATTATATTGCAAATGTACCAGATTTTCCGATTGAGGGAATCCAATTTAAAGATATTACACCGCTTATTGGCGATGGAAAAGCATTTAAATATGCGACAGAGCAATTTATTGAGTTTACCAAAGAAGTCGATGCAGACATCATTGTTGGGCCTGATGCTCGTGGGTTTATATTTGGTTGTCCTGTAGCGACAACATTAGAACTTGGGTTTGTTCCTGTTCGTAAACCAAATAAGCTACCTCGTGAGGTGTTATCTTTTTCATATGATCTAGAATATGGAAGTAACACATTGTGCATCCATAAAGGTGATATTAAAAAAGGTCAAAAAGTATTGATTATTGATGATTTACTTGCAACAGGTGGGACGATTGAAGCTGCCATTCATTTGGTTGAACAATCAGGAGCTTACGTTGTAGGTTGTGCGTTTTTAATTGAATTAGAAGAGTTAAACGGACGCGATAAATTACAAGGATACAAAGTACTATCATTAATGAAATTCTAAGTAGGTGATTTGATGAGCATTCCAGATTATCAGATTTTAGAGAAAAAATTAAAACTATATATTACCAATCAACAGCATCTTGATCTAATTAAAGATGCTTTTCTCTATGCCACTGAAATGCACCTCAAGCAAATGCGTAAATCTGGAGAAGCATATATCGTTCATCCCTTTGAAGTTGCATTGATATTAAGCGACTATCATACGGATCCTACAACAATCATGGCAGGATTACTTCATGACGTAATTGAAGATACACTAGCAACATTTGAAGATATTAAAAGTCGTTTTGGAGAAGAAGTTGCGTTATTAACCGAAGGTGTCACAAAATTAGGTCAATATAAATTCAAGGGTGAAGATCACGAAAACGAAAAGATTTCCCAACAAGCTCGGAATTATCAAAAGATGTTGTTGGCAATGGCGAAAGACATCCGTGTTGTCATTGTGAAACTTGCTGATCGCTTGAATAATATTCGAACACTACAACACCTTCCCCCAGAAAAACAACATCGTATTGCTCGCGAAACAATGGATATTTATGCGCCCCTTGCTCATCGTTTAGGGATGTATTTATTAAAAGCAGAATTAGAAGACACAAGTTTTAAGTATTTAGAACCTGAAATGTATCGTAAAATCGCTAAAATGATCGCTGATACCAAAACAAATCGTGAACAAGATTTAGCATTAATGAATACAAATCTACAGTATCTTTTAACAGAAAACAATGTCAATTGCGACATCAAAGGCCGTATTAAAAATATCTATTCTGTTCATAAAAAAATGATTGATCGCAGCAAAGACTTTGATGATATTTTTGATTTATTAGCGCTACGTGTTATCGTTGACAATATTGAGAGTTGTTATCGTACGATTGGGATTATTCATTCAAAATGGACACCAATTCCCAACCGTTTTAAAGACTATATTGCAATGCCAAAACCAAACTTGTACCAATCCCTTCATACTTCTGTAATAGCCAATGGAAAAGTCTATGAAATCCAAATTCGAACTGAGGAAATGGATGGTATTGCCGAATATGGAGTTGCCGCACACTGGGCATATAAAGAATCAGATGTTAAAATCCGTATGACAGATGAAGTATCTAAAAAGCTGAAATGGTATGGAGATTTAATCAAATTTACAAACGAATCGGAAGATGATAATGATGTCTTAGATTTATTACGTGATGATATCTTTCATTCGAATGTTTATGTTTTTACTCCAAATGGCGATATTGTTGACTTGCCAGCCGGTTCAACACCCCTTGATTTTGCATTTCGCATTCATACAGAAGTTGGAATCAAAACAATTGGCGCAATCGTCAATGGTAAAATCGTTCCTTTAGAGTACGAACTGAAAACCGGTGATATCGTCAATATGAAGACTTCAAACAATAGTTTTGGTCCAAACGATAACTGGTTAAAGATTGTCAAAACATCTGCCGCCAAATCGAAAATCAAAAACTATTTAAATAAACGTCGTCGTAGTGTCTTAATCGAAATGGGTAAAGAGGACTTTAATCGTGAACTATCTAATCGGAAAGAAACTGTCAAAATCGATGATAAAAAAATCAACCAACTGTTTGCTCATAAAGGCGCAAAAACAGTTGAAGATCTATATTATGAAATTGGTAAAAACACCATTTCTCCTGGTAGTGCAATCAACGCTTTAGTTGGAGAAACTGTGTATACCGATGATGCCTTGATTCAAAAAATCAATACATCAACATTTGTCGAACGAACAACAGAAAACAACATCATCGTCGAAGGAATTCAAAACCCTTCTATTAAATTAAGCAACTGTTGTAGTCCAATCCCTGGTGATAGAATCACCGGATACATCTCAAAAGGAACAGGTATTGCCGTCCATCGTTCAAGATGTAATAATTTACAATCTTTAGATGAAAACCGTTATATCGAAGTTTTTTGGGGGTCTGACACATCAAAACTTTATACCGTAAACATTAAAATCATCGTTTCAAACCGTGATAATGTTTTAGCGGAGATCATCAACACTATTACTTCAACTCGTGGTAAAGTAAACCAAGTCGCAGCTTCAACAAACAAACGTTTAGAAGGCGTAATCAAACTAAAATTATCCATTCACAACAAGCAAGAACTAGAAAGTATCATTGTCAACCTTCAAAAAATCAATGATGTCTATAGTATTGAACGGATGATGAAATAATGCGTGTTGTTGTTCAAAGAGTCACCAACGCCAACTGCGTTGTTGACGGCAAAGTTATTAGTGAAATTAAAGATGGATACTTATTATTGGTTGGCTTTACCCACGGTGATACGCTTGAAGATGTTTCTTATTTGGCAAAGAAAATTGCCAAATTACGAATCTTTGAAGATGAACATCAAAAATTAAACAAAAGCATTCAAGATCTTGGCTATGAAATTTTAAGTATTAGTCAGTTTACACTATATGGTGACGCTTCAAAAGGCAATCGTCCCTCGTTTACAAAAGCGTTAGAACCACAACTCGCAAAAGAATTCTATTTAAAACTAACAGAGGAATTACAAAACACATATCTCATTCCAACCTATAATGGTATCTTTGGGGAGATGATGGACCTCACATTTACCAATAACGGTCCAGTTACAATTATCTTAGAAAGTAAGTGACAATTATGTTCAAAAAATTAACAAGCAAAGATGAAACACAAGTTTTAGATTATCTATATCAAGATCCCTCAATCAACATCTTTGCGATAGGTGATATTGAGAATTTTGGCTTTGATGTTGATTTTCAAGAAGTCTATGCCAAACTCAATCCCGATCATAGTTATCAAAGTGTTCTTCTTCGTTATCGCAAAAACATTCTCTATTATAGTCATACATTATCTTTCGATCCAGATTGGATGCCTATCATAAATACTATGAATTTTGATTTTGTTTCAGGGAAAAAAGCATTGATTGATTTATTGCTTCCTTATTTTCCAAAATTCACACAAAAATTAATGTATTTTTGTGAAGTGACACCAAATGAAGAGGCACCAATTGTTGATCCCCGAATTATTGAACTACAAACCAAAGAACAAGCTTCCCTTGTTTTTGATTTGCTTCGTGATATCAAAGAATTTGACAGTATGAATAATCAAACCAGAGAAGGTTTTATTATTAGTAAAATGGAAAGTATTAAACATTCCAAATGTTACTATATTATGGAAGATGATATTTGTGTTTCCACGGTTTCAACAGTCGCAGATACCACAAAATCAGCAATGGTAGTTGCCGTAGCGACACATCCAGAATACCGAAATAGAGGGTACGCAAGTCTTTTAATGAAGCAATTACTTTTTGAATATAGTGTTGTTAGAAAAAAATCATTATGTTTGTTTTACGATAATCCTGCCGCTGGAGCAATTTACCATCGCCTGGGATTTGTTGATAAAGATATGTGGACTATGCTCGTTAGAAAGTAAGTGATGTTATGTTGGTTATTCCAATCATAGAAACTGAACGGTTATTATTACGACCAATTGCTCAAACTGATTTTCTTGATGTATATGAGTATGCATCAAATCCTTTGGTCGGACCAAATGCTGGATGGAAACCTCATCAAAACATCTTAGAAAGCAAAGCGTTTATTCAGTACTGCACAAAAAAACGTGAGTTTGGACAACCAGGAAACTATGCGATTGTCCTAAAATCTAATCAAAAAATGATTGGAACAATTGAAGTCCATTCCTATAAAGAACACAAAGGTGAAATTGGCTTTGTATTAAACCCTGATTATTGGAACAAAGGGATTATCACAGAAGCCAGTAAAGCAATTATTATCTATGCCTTTGAAGTACTACATTTAAAACGTCTTGCTTATAGCTATTTTCCTTTTAATGAGCGCTCAAAACGCGTTTGTGAAAAACTCGGATTTTTCCCTGAAGGCTTAGCTCGTAAGAAATATTTAAACTATGAAGGAACCCCACTTGATGAATTTATTAGTAGCATTACTGATGATGACTACTATGGTGGAAAATTAGCGTGGCTTGAACAAGCAAAACGCAACATTTCGATTCATTTATAAACAGACCCTAAAATCATCCACTTTGATTGACTATTAAGCCAATTACGTGTATAATCAAATAAGATAAACTGATGACGAAGAACGTTTTAATACAATCACTTCACAGAGAAGATACATTTGGTGAAAGTATCTAGTAGGATATTAAGATAGACACTTCGGAAGGAACTATTGAAATTTAGTAGGTAGTTACGTCACTCGGCGTTAACGAGAAGAGGGCCTAGGATACTAGGAACTAAGGTGGTACCGCGGAAATAATGTCGCCCTTAGAGTAAGGGGGGCTTTTTTTATTATAATAGGATTAAAAGGAGTGATTCCATGTATCAAAAAATGAAAGGAACATACGATTTATTACCTAATGATACCCGTAAATGGCAAAAATTAGAGAAAGTAATTCGTAATGTTAGTAAAATCTATAATTATGAGGAAATTCGTACACCAATTTTTGAAAGTACGGATTTGTTTCATCGTACAGTTGGAGAAGATACCGACATTGTCAGCAAAGAAACATATGATTTTGTTGATCGTGGGAAACGTAGTAACACCCTTCGACCTGAAGGAACTGCCGGTGTTGTAAGAAGCTATGTCGAAAATAAATTGTATGCAGGGATCAACCCAATTCAAAAACTATATTATATCGGACCAATGTTCCGTTATGAACGTCCTCAAAAAGGACGATATCGTCAATTTTCCCAATTTGGCGCTGAAGTATTTGGTAGTTTAAGTCCCTTAGTTGACGCCGAAGTCATTAGTTATGCTGTCAGTATTTTAAAAGGACTCAAAATAAAAGACGTCACAGTTCATATAAATAGTATTGGTGATGTTGAATCAAAAGCAAACTACAAAAATGCCTTGGTAACCTATTTAGAAGATAAAATGGATGGTCTGTGTCATGATTGTCAAACAAGATATCAAACCAATCCTTTGCGAATATTGGATTGTAAAATTGATCACGACAGTGAAACAATTATTCAAGCACCAAAACCACTTGATTATTTATCAGATACAGCCAAAACACACTTTGAAGCAGTGACAACATACCTTGATAGTATGAATATAGCTTATGTCATCGATCATAACCTTGTTAGAGGACTCGATTACTATACTCACACTGTCTTTGAAGTCAAAGCGAATTTAGATAGTTTAGGAGCACAAAACACCATTTGTGGTGGTGGCCGATATAATGATCTTGTAGAAACACTTGGTGGGCCTCAAGTTCCAGGCATTGGATTTGCCTTTGGAATGGAACGTTTAATGTTTGCCTTAGAAAGCATTGATTTTAAAGGAGATCCACAATACTTACATCTTTACATGATGGTGCTTGGAGAAGAACAAAAAGCCGACGCGCTAGCCATGTTAAACCGTTGCCGTTTAGGGGGATTGTTTAGTGACATTGATTTTCTTGATAAATCGATGAAAGCACAATTCAAACAAGCCGACAAACAAAACGCGAGATTCGTCGCAATTTATGGCGAAGAAGAACGTAAAAACGGAACAATTAATCTGAAAGATCAAGAAACAAAACAAGAACAAACGATTAAAAAAGAACAACTATATAACACAATCGTTCAAGAATTAATGAAACCTACAGCTTCCTGTGGTAGCTGTAGTGAAGATAATTGTGATTCTTGTGGTTAGGAGAAAACTATGAAACGTACACACAACAATGGTGAATTAACCATTTCAAACATCAATGAAACCGTCATCCTAAAAGGTTGGGCAGCAAAAAAAAGAGACCTTGGAGGTCTTGTCTTTATCGATTTACGTGATAAATACGGAATTACACAATTAACCTTTAACCCCGAATCACCGCTCTATCAAAAAACACTCGAAATCAAAAATGAATACGTTCTAGAAATTCAAGGAACTGTTATGGAACGAAGCAATAAAAACAAAAATATTCCAACCGGTGAAATTGAAGTAGAAGTCTCAGATTTGATTGTTCTAAACACCGCAAAACAACCACCTATCTTGATTCAAGATGATACTGATGCATTAGAAGAAACAAGACTACTGTATCGTTATCTTGATTTACGTCGTCCGATTTTACAACAAAACTTTATCATTCGTCACAAAGCAGCACAAGCAGTCCGTGAGTTTTTAAATCAAGAAGATTTCTTAGAATTTGAAACACCAATTCTAACCAAATCAACTCCGGAAGGAGCAAGAGACTATTTGGTGCCTTCCCGCATTAGTCAAGGAGAATTCTATGCATTGCCACAATCACCACAAATCTTTAAACAATTATTGATGATTTCGGGATTTGAAAAATACTATCAATTAGCGAAATGTTTCCGTGATGAAGATTTACGTAGTGACCGTCAACCAGAATTTACCCAAATTGACATTGAAACATCTTTCATGGATCAAGAAGAAATCCTAGATGTTTCAGAACGTATGATCAAATACGTTATGAAACAAGTAAAAAACATCGATTTACCTGAACCATTCCCCCGTATCACATATGAACACGCGATGGACAAATACGGTGTTGATAAACCAGATACTCGTTTTGACATGTTACTAACAAATGTGAATGATATCGCCCAACGTTCTAGCTTTAGTGTTTTTCACAATGCCTTAGAACAAGGTGGCATTGTCAAAGCCATCAATGTTAAAAATGCCGCAAGTGATTATTCTCGTAAAGGGATTGATCAATTGACAGATTATATTAAAAAGTTTCAAGCAAAAGGAATGGCATTCTTAAAATTTAACAACAACGAGTTTAGTGGAAGTATTTCTAAATTCTTTGATGAGGAATTGTTCACTGCGTTGAAAGAGACACTTTCTGTCGAAGAAAATGACTTACTATTATTCATCAGTGATCGTGAATCAGTTGTCAATCAATCACTTGGAAATTTACGAAACAAAATAGCTCGTGAACGTAATTTATATAGTGATGATGATTATGATTTCTTATGGGTAATTGATTGGCCAATGTTTGAATATCGCGAAGAACAACAACGATATTTCTCTCATCATCATCCATTTACAAGAGTGAAAGATGAAGATTTACATTTA
>JBFFLJ010000011.1:0-37987 GCA_041554935.1 Candidatus Izemoplasma sp. | reverse complement strand
TACATCAGCGATTTTTAATAATGAGAATCGTATCATTCCAATTAGTGTATATCATGATGGATTATACAATTGCGATAAAGATTTGTATATTGGTCTTCCAGCTGTGTTAAATCGTGATGGTGTTCATCATATTGTTTCTTTAAAACTTAATGATGAAGAAACAATTAAACTACAAAAGTCAGCAACTATATTAAAAAATGTTTTACAAGAAATTGGATATTAAAAGGTGAATCAATAAATGATTCACCTTTTTTATTCAAATGGATAAACAATATTTCCTTTTGCACGTAATTCATCTAATGCAAGTATTATTTTACTAGATGTATCATATGTCATTATATCATTTTCTATTTCATTTCGCTGAAGTGTGTGGACAAAAGATTGAATTTCATGGACAAAGCCTTCTCCAAGATATGGCAGTTTAACTACTTTGCCGTTAATATCTAGTTCTTGTGCTTGATGAAATTGTTTGAGTTTGACAGTTCCTTCTTCAAAATGAATTACTCCTGTATTATCTAAATTTTGCGTGAATGATGAATGAAGTTTTGCGACAACACCATTAATATATGATATTGTAAATTCACAATCAAAATCAACTCCATATTGAATATCTATATGTTTCACATCAGCTGAGATTAATACGTTATTAATTAAGATGTCTGTCATTGTAATTAAGTAGCATCCCAAGTCTAATAAACTACCTCCAGCCAATTCAGGATTTAAAAGACGTCCCTCTTTCGGGTAATCTTTAGGTAAGGCAAATCCAAAGTTCAAATTGATTCCGATAATATTTCCGAGTTTTTGAGATTCAACTAAATCAATTAAAAATTTAGTTGAAGGTAAAAACCTTGTCCACATTGCTTCCATCAGTAATACTTTGTTTTTCTTCGCTGTATCAACCATATCGACAAATTCGTTGTGGTTAACTGCGATTGGTTTTTCACATAGAACATGAATTTTCTCATTTAGAAACAAGATGCTATTAGCTTTGTGAAAACGATGTGGTGTTGCTATATAAACAGCATCCACTTCACCACTTTTTGCTAATGCTTCATAGCTTCCAAATGCTTTAGGAATACGGTGTTTAGCAGCAAACTCTTTTGATTTGGAAATTGTTCTTGATGCAATCGCTACTAATTCAACATCTTTGACAAAACGGATATCACGAACAAATTTTTCAGCAATAGACCCTGCTCCAACAATTCCGAACTTAATCATTAATAATCGACGTTATCGAATTCAGGGAAGAGTTTGGTTCCTTTATTCAATCCTCTAATTTGTAACATATCATCTTCATCTAAAGAAAAGTCAAAGACATCATAATTTGCAACAATACGACTTGGTGTAATACTTTTTGGAATAACAATCATTCCACGTTCGATAAACCATCGGATTGCTACTTGAGGAATCGTTTTATTGTGTTTTTTTGCAATAAAAGCCATTGTTTCATTTTGTAATAACTCATCAATTTTAGAACTCATCAGTGGTGCATATGCCTCTAATAATATCCCGTTTTTTTGACAATAATCTTGTAAGAAATGATTCTGCAATTTAACATGTGTTTCCACCTGATTCACAGCTGGAACAACGTCGCAATGTTCTAAAATATTCATCAAATGGTGAACATTGTAATTACTAACACCAATCGCTTTAATAAGTCCTTCTGCGTAAAGTTCTTCCATTGCTTTGTATGAAGCAACAGCTTGCTCATATCCTTTAAACCAATGGATTAAATATAAGTCAATATAATCTAATCCAAGATTGTTTAATGAGACCATGAATGCTTTTTTTGTCGCGTCATACCCTTGATCTGTATTCCACAGTTTTGTTGTAATAAACAACTCTTCTCGCGGAATGTTAGAGTCTTTGATCGCACGGCCAACTGCTTCTTCGTTACCATAAATAAACGCTGTATCAATATGTCGGTATCCCGCTTTCAATGCTGTCATTGTTGCAGTATATGCATCGTCACTTGAACTTCGCCAAGTTCCAAGTCCAACCGCAGGAATGTGTACTCCATTATTTAATGTATATGTAATCATACTTTCTCACCTCGTTTTTTATTATATATGATATTTATCATCATTACATGTTAGATACAATATTTTTGACACTTTGGACAGAAATATGATGAGGTGCTTCCGGTTTTGATTTTCTCGATTGTTGTCTGACATATCGGGCAAGGTTGATCTGTTTTATATGCCACTAAATCAGCTTTAAAAGTCCCTTTGAATCCGTCAATGCCAACCTCATAGTAAGATCCGCCTTGCTGAATTGCTTGTTGAAACTCATCTTTGATTACCTTGTAAAGGATCTTTAATTCCTTATCTTTGACATCCGGGCATTTTTTAAGGGGGTGTATCTTTGCTTGAAATAAGATGTCATGAATATAATAATTTCCAATGCCGGCGATTACTTTTTGATTCAAAAGAACTGTTTTGAGTGATCCTTTTTTACTTCTAATTATTTCTACAAACTTTGCCTCACTAATATTGTCTCGTAATAAATCAATCCCAAGTGTAGCAGTCGATTTATTATCACAATGTTTTCGGACAAAGTGAATGGAACCAAACCACCAAAAGCGAAATGTCAAATATTTGTGATTATCAAATAGAATATGACATTGATATTTCCCCTCAGGAGGAGCATCTCGATAGAGTAAGTCGCCACCCATTCCTAAATTGATTTGAAGTTGGTCACCTGAAACAAAATGAATGAACAACCATTTTCCTTTCGAAGTAACACTTTGACATGTTTGATTTGATACTTGAATGATAAAGTCATCAAGTTCAAGATTAATACTTTTTGATTGATGAACAACGATCTGTTCGATAACTCTATTTGGTAAAACATTATTCAATTGTTTACTCAATACATATATTTCTGGAAGTTCAGGCATGAGTTTTTTCTCCAATATTTGTCGCCGCACTATATCCTGTTGATAATGCCATTGTGATATTAAATCCACCAATTGGTCCGTGAATATCAAGGGTCTCTCCAACAAAATACAGATTGGGAATCAACGTACTCTCAAGTGAGTTGGGATGTATCTCTTTGACATTTACCCCGCCACCATTCACAAATGAATGTTCTTTTTCTTCCACACGATCAATAACCACTTCAAATCGTAAGAGATTTTCGATAATGTTTGTAATTGTTTTTTTGGATAATTCTTTTAAACGAACATGAGGAATATTTTGTGTTGTCATAAGCCATTTAGCCACTCTTTTGACAGTGATTTTTTCCAATGTTTTCAGCACAAATTGATTGTCCTTTGTATCCTTTTCAAACAACTCTACTACTTCCTGGGCTGATAATCCTGTTAAAGCGATTTGGATGATACTGTGATGATTTGCTAATTCCTGATAAATAAATTCACTAATATGTTGAATCACTGGACCACTTAAACCAAAATGGGTAAACAAGAGGTCCCCTTGATATTGAATCTTTGTATCTTTAATAGAAACAATACTCTGTGAAATCGCAACGCCTTGAAGGTTATCCTTTTGCGATTTTATATCGTTTGAATAAACATGTGTTTCAGCTGGATAGAAAGGAATAATTTGATGACCAAATTGTTTGGCAAACATAATCCCATCCCCAGTACTACCGGTTTTTGGGTAACTGTTTGAACCTGTTGCTATAATTAGGTATTTACAGTAAAATGTTTGACGATTTGTTGTAACAATAAATTCATTATCTTCTTTGGTAATATCTGTCGCAAATGTATTATAATATACCGAAGATACACCTTTAGATAATACTGCGACTATGTCTTGAGATTTATCACTTTGTGGAAAATATTTGATTCCTTCTAGTTTTAAAGGAACCCCTTGAGAAACAAAGAAATCATAGACTTCTTTTGTTCCAAATTGTTGCAGTGTTTTATATAGAAATTTTCGGTGTTTAATCGTTAATTGATCAATAAACTCTTTAGTACTAAATGGATTTGTTACATTGCATCGTGTCCCACCTGAAAGGAGTATTTTTCTTCCTAATTCAGCGTTTTTATCTAACAAAGCATAGTTGATGCCAAGTTGTGTTAAACGGTGTGCGGCCATTAGTCCTGATGGTCCACCGCCCACAATTACAACACTAGTCTTCATACATATTCTCCATTCCTACGAAACGACCAATTGTTTCAAAAACAATGTTTTTTTTATGACGGAGTTGTAGCGTCACATATGAGTTAATTGATTCAAAAACATCTAATGACATTTTGCCTTTTTCAACTGGTCCAACCAACTGAACCGGGCGAACGAGTTTTCCTTGAATGACAAGTCTGTATTTTCCTTTTTTCACTTCAATTTCAACATCTTCATGAAAAACACGAATCAGTTTCAAACGACTAAAATTGTATGTTGTAAAGCGATATTGTTTTTTATTGTGAATTAGGATTATAATAAAACCAACAAATTTCTTTCTAAATAGTTTTACTTCACCTAATGACAATGAAAAGGCTGCTTCCTTATTAAAAAAGTTACATTGCATCCATATCCACTTCTCAGGAAACTTATGTCCGAACGTTTTTTCCATATATGGTTTCCCACTGATCATTGAAGTCTTTTGATGGATTGTTAATTCCCCATGAAAAGACCCATCCATAAATACAACCTCTTGAAAACATTCCATAGGTAGTTTATGTAAAAATCCCATCGCCGAGTTTGTAAATCCTTGTTTTTCCAAGACAACTTGATTTGTGATATTGATTGATATTTGAATGTCATCGACAGATACAAACATTTGATTCATTGACACAAAATTATCTTTGATATAAATTGTATCATTCATATATTTAAAATCAGTATCTAAAAAACGATAATAAAAAGCTGTATGATTGTTTCCATCTAAAAACTGGATAAACGAATGCGGATCCTCTATTGCTTTTGATATACCAAAAATAAATGCATAACTCACATGCGTTGCATCGTCTGTAATCTTAAGATAATATCCTTCAAAATAATTTTGTTTACGTTTGTTTTTGTACGAGAATGGATTCATATTATCACCTGTTTCAATTATATCAAAAAACATTATAAAAAGCACGATATAAGTGTTTCCAGGATGTTTTTTGATACAGATATTTGAAGTTTCATTGAATATAGGATATACCTATGGTAAAATTTTCTTAATTATATGATTGTGGGGTACGATATGGAAAAACGTCGAAGACCAATATTAAAAAGCTACTTGGAGGAATATGATTCTGACTTTGTCATTATTGATAATGAAATCAGAATTTCCTATAGTGAAGTTAAAAACATAACGTTAAGTCAAAAAGATAATGTTAGACTTGTTTTTGATACAGTTATTTTCAGGAATCTTAAATTACAAGAAAACCGTCTCAAACGTTCAGAGTTTATCGATTGTGTCTTCTATAATTGTGATATTACAAACAACTATTTTGAAGCAAGTACATTTATTCGCTGTGAGTTCTATGATTCAAAACTTGATGGTTCGCACTTCGTAGAATGTTTTTTAGAACACCTCTTTTTTTCAAATGTTTTAGGAAAATTCCTTGATATCTCAAATAGCAAGATTAAGCTATGGGAAATTCATAATTCTACACTAGAGGAATCAAGTTGGTTTTCAAATAGTATGAAATTATTACAATTTGACACAGTAAATCTCTTTAAAGCTGATTTTTACGAAACATCTTTGCAAGATGTTGATCTGTCTTCATCAAATATTGAAGGGATGAAAATTGATATAAACGGCATCAGAGGTTCCATCATTTCCGAAGAACAAACGATATTATTATGTAACCTCATAGGTGTTAAAGTAAAAGAGAACTAACTATATTCTTTGAATATTAACTAAAAAAAGAAGCACAATTTTGTGCTTCTTTCATTACCTTATTATTCAATCATATTCTTCAAAATTTTATGGTGCCTTTTCCTTCTTCTTTGGCACGATATAGTAACTGGTCTGCCTTTTCATAATAATCACTAAATCGTCTTAAATCATCTTTAATATTAATTTCCACAAGACCCGAACTGAATCCAATATGAATCGGATGTTCATATTTAAATGTTGCAACCCTGTTTCTCATTTTTCGTAAAGTTTGAATTGCTTCCTGATCACTACGATTTGTAATCATGATGGCAAATTCATCACCACCAACACGGTAAATACGAATATCATGATTCATTTCTTCTTTAAAGATGTCACTAATATTTTGGAGTACTTCGTCGCCAAAGGCATGTCCGAATTGGTCATTTGCTTCCTTAAAATTATCTAAATCAAGCATTCCAAAGTATCCTTTGGACCCATCTTTAATGTAAGGCAACATGATATCTCTATAATCCTTTATTAATAGTCTCCGATTTCCAAGTTTGGTTAAATCATCCTCCATCGTTAGCGCCTCTAATTTACGTTCTGTTGTCACTTTTTCGGTCACATCAGTAATGATGTACAAATCTGCTCTTTCACCGTTGTATTCAATTTCAGATAGAGAATACTTGACATAAAAGTTTTGTTCAACACCAATTAAGACTTTATATCCTTCTTCGTCCTGCATTATTTTATCAATGTTGACAGATCCTTCAAACTCACCATATATCGTTTTCTTCCCAAGCTTATTAGAAAATTGGATCTCGCCTTTTTTATCGGTAATGATGATAATATCATCAGTAAAATCAGCAAAAAGAGAATACAAATTTTCCTCTTCCTGATACAATTTAAATGATAATTTGTTATTTGTTATAATCAATCTTATCACAATTATAGCTAAGATACTTAAAACACTATATAGCGGTAATAGTACCAACAACGATGTTTTTAGATTTTCTGCGTAATACGTATCAATTAAATAATCATATTCTTCAGCGCTTTTAGAATATGCGATATAAAAATCGTATTCTGGAACGTATTTCACATAAGTTAATTGTTCAACAATGTCTTCAGAATCATTATTATAATATCGAACTGTCAGAAACCCTCTAATGTTATTTGCTGTAAAAGATGAAATATCTTGTAAGGCTGCAAAGTATAGAGAATCGTCTAATTCTGAAAATAAAGTTCCAATATAATCAGGATTTTCATGATATAACAAAGTTTGATCTCGAAATAGAATAATAGAATTTCCCATCAAGTCATAATAGACATCTAAGTATTGATAATAGTCAGATAGCGAAGCTTCTTTGAATTTATTGTAATCGCCGCTAGTGTAAACGATATAATCTGTACCTTGAATATAACTTCCAACGAAAATGAATTGATCATTTAAAGTCGTTTCTTCATTATAAAAGTATGCTTCGACAGCATAATGTTCTTCTACTGATGAGTCTAACCCTGAAATCAAATCGTTAATATAGTAACGATTAAACTCATCTGTATATCCTAACGTGTCGATAGAAACAGTTGTTTTTGTTTCACCATCGTAAATGAGTGTCCCATCGTTCTTTAAGATGTAGAAATTATGATTATGATCACTATGATCGTAATCCTCAATAATTTGCGATAATGTAGCAATGATTTCTGATTCATCTGGGTTGTCCATTTGTCCAATAACGATAGAAGTCGCAAATACAGCATCATCAAGAACTTCAACAATATGTGTTTCAATATTACTACTCATCGCACTTAGCATACTTTGCAGTTCAATATTTCGGTAATCAACCTCAAATTGTGTTTCTTCTCTAATTTGATTGTCTAATGAAACTGTTAAATCTTCTAACTCATTATTAAATATAAGGATTTCTCGGAAGATATCCTGTGCAATAAAACCCAAAATAAAAATGACAGATAAGAAAATAATCCGACGCCAATTTTTTGTGATAACAATTCGATTATCCTTCATAATTTTCTCCTTGTTCTATCAATCCGTGATGAGTTAATAACCTCATCTATTAGATTTTAGATGTTTGTCTAATAAGAGGAAGGCACTAGTTTTGACAATAAAAGAATCAATGTATCTTAAATACTATATTATATATAAATGAACGTGTGATTTCATTTTTTTACTTCGAATCATTATTCCTTATACTATATTATTACATTGTACTCCAAATTATACGGTTACCTTTAAAACATTATAACACCCTTACTCATAAAAAAAAAGGTATCATTTTTGATACCTCTTAGATCTTATTTATCTTGATACTGTATTTTATATAAATTATAATAGTGACCTTTTTGTTTTAATAACTCCTGATGGTTCCCTTGTTCAAGGATTTCACCTTTACTTAAAACAATAATATTATCGACATGTTGAATTGTTGATAAACGGTGGGCAACGATTAACATTGTTCCAATACTCATCATCTTAGATAAGGAATCTTGAATTAATTGTTCTGTTTCTGTATCAATATTTGCGGTTGCCTCATCCAAAATCATAACATGTGGGTTATGAACAATTGTTCTCGCAAAACTTAACAACTGACGTTGCCCACTACTAAAATTGTTCCCTCGTTCACGTACTTCTTCGTCATATCCATGTTCTAATTTATTTATGAAGTGTGTTGCGTTGACATAATCACAAGCTTCAATCATTCTTTGATTGCTGATTTCTTCACTTCGTAATTTGATATTACTTTCAATCGTCCCACTAAACATAAAGACATCTTGCAACATCTGTCCGACAAATTTTCGTAATGAAGCCATCTTAATTTTGCGAATATCGATTCCATCAATTAGAATCTGTCCCTTTTGAATATCATAATTTCTTGTAATTAAGGATAATATTGTTGTCTTACCCGATCCTGTCGAACCGACAAAAGCAACAGAATCCTTTGCTTTTACATGGAACGATACTCCCTTTAACACCCAAACATCATCCACATATTTGAACCAAACATCTTTGAACTCAATTTCTCCATTCATATCTGTTAGTTCAATTGCATCATCGTCATCCTTGACTTTTGGATGACTATCCAAAATCCCAAAAATACGTTCACTTGAGGCGAATGCACTTTGCAAGATATTAAACTGCTCAGCAAGTTCTTGAATTGGTTCAAAGAAACGTCCAACGTATAAATGGAAACTAAATAGTACTCCAACTGTAATTGCACCAGCAAGAACGTCCATTCCTCCAAAATAGAATACGATTATCGACGACAACATATATAATAAATACATTGTCGGACGGTATACCCCGAAGATTAATATCTGTTTATAATAAGAATATTTTAACGCTTTATTTCGTTCATCAAATTCGTTAAACTTTCGCTCTTCTTGGTTGAATATTTGAATGATTTTCATTCCACTTAGATGTTCAGCTAAAAATGCATTTACTTTTGATAAGTTCGAACGAACTTGTCGATATGCCTTTCTTGACATAATTCGGAATAAAAATGAAAATCCAATAATAAATGGTATAACAACAAGAACATAAAGTGTTAATTGCCAGTTTTTCAAGAACATTGCAATTAAAATCCCAACAATCATCATTACATTTTTGATGACACTAACAACAACACTTGTATACATCTCATTTAATGTGTTTGTGTCGTTGGTAACTCGTGTCACAAGAGCTCCAGTAGGAGTTGCATTTAAATACGCGATATCGTGATATTCTAAATGTGTAAAGATTTCCTCGCGAATGTTATAGATAATGGTCTGACCCAATATTTGTAATAACATTGTTTGCGCATAATTAAAGACACTTCCAAACAATATGATTAGTACCAAATACCCTAAATATGTAAGTAAATCTTCAAAAGCAAAATCACCACTATTGATCAAGTCAATTGCTCGACCCATAATCTCTGGTTCGGATAAAGCAAGGATAACTGTGAATAACATGATTAACAAAATAAATGCGAATCGTAACCAATATGGCTTGGCATAAGCAAGTAATCGCTTGATGATGTCGCCATCTTTCATGGTATGTAGTCGTTTATCAATATTTTCTTCGTTCATTATGCCACCTCTGTCTCGTCTTCAAGTTTTTGGCGTTCTACCATATCTTTATAGAATGCACAACGAAGAATTAATTGTTCATGTGTCCCAATATCAATTATTTTCCCATCATCAACAACAATAATTTGATTTGCATTCTTAATTGTTGAAATACGATGAGCAATAAGGATTGTTGTCTTTCCTTGGCGGATCGATTTTAAATTACTTAAAATCGTTTCTTCTGTTTTAGTATCAACTGCACTTACACTATCATCCAAAATTAAGATTGGTGGGTTTTTAATCAAAGCTCTTGCAATGCTAATGCGTTGACGTTGTCCTCCGCTCAAAGTTACCCCACGTTCACCAATCACAGTTTCATAGCCTTCCGTGAATTCAATAATATTATCGTGAACATCACTTAATCGTGCTGCTTGCTCGACATCTTGAAACAAATCTGAACGTTTCCCATAACTTAAGGCAATATTATTATTAATCGAATCGCTAAACAAGAATCCGTCTTGTGGTACATAACCAATACTGTCACGGACTTGCTTGATTGGGAGTTTCATTATGTCATAATCATCAATTAATAACGTCCCCGGTTCTACATTGTATATTCGAAGTAATAAATCCACAATCGATGTTTTTCCACTTCCAGTTCGTCCAAGTACACCAACGGTTTGTCCAGCTTCAATTGTAAATGAAATATTTGTTAATACTGGACTTTGTGCGTTTGGATAAGAAAATGTTAAATCTTTAAACTCGATTTTTCCGTGAATTGTTTCTGCTTCAACAACATCATATGCATCGCAAATATCAATTTCCTCGTTCAAGATTTGTTCAATTCGTTCTAAAGATCCTTTTCCACGACTACGGACATTAATAATCATTGCAAGTGCCATCATTGGCCAAATCAATGACCCAAATAAACTAAAGAAATACACCAAGCTACCTGTTGATAATATATTAGCTCTAACGATAACTCCTCCATAGCCAATAATAACTACAAATATCAAACTTACAATCATTCTTATTGCAACTTGTAAGCGGCTTTGCATACGTACATATTCAATATTCTTATCTTTTGAAATTTGATTTCTCATTAAGAAGTGTTTAATTTCGCTCTGTTCTTTTACAAAAGCTTTTACAACACTAATTCCTCCGAGATTTTCAGTCGTAAAATCACTCAAATCTTCAAATGCTTTTTGAGCTTCCTTGAACTTTTTACGCATTTTATTTCCAAGAATAGTACCTAAAAGAGCAATAATCGACAAAGGAATACTCGTAAATAACGTCAATCGCCAATCAATTTGTGCCATTCGATAAATGGCAAGAGTGCCTAAAAACAAGGCATCTACAAGCATAATCATTCCTGGACCAACAGCACGTCTAACGGATTCTAAATCATTCGTAAAATACGCCATTAACCCTCCCGTTTTATTCTCCGAATAAAAACGATTAGAAAGTTTTTCAGCATGCTGGAACATATCATTTCGCATTCCATAATCAAAGCGGCGTGATGCCCCAAAAATCAACATACGCCATGCAAAACGTCCAATCATAATGATTCCTACAAATCCTGCAATTTTCACAATAATATCCACAATATCCTGTCTTGTGAATGTATCGATGGATGTATCTAATCCATCGATCAAATATCCAATATATCGCGGAATTTCAAGTTGATAGTAATCAATAACGACAAGCGCTAAAATTCCTAATAAAAAATAGTGTAAGTTTTGTAAATAGTATTTATTTACTGCTTTCCCAAATATCATAATGTCTTCTCTCCAAACTTATTAAACAATGATACCAATAGTTCTATCTCATCATTATTTAAATTCTGTAAAATCTTATCCACTGCACGATTACTTTCTAACAAGTTTGTTGTTGCTAATGTAGTCCCCATCTCTGTCAACGAAATATAGGTAATTCGGCGGTCATCTACTGCTTTCTTTTTCTTTATTAATCCACTTTCATAGAACTTCCCAATTACCTCGTTCATTGAAGGTTTTGCGACATCAAATTTGTCGGCTAAATCTGTTAATGTTGTCGGTTGAAGTTCCTTAATTGCTTTTAAATACTTAAACTGTATTTTTGTTATTCGATCAAAGTTTATCTCACTATAGACCTCATTGCATGCATTAAAATACATTTTTAAAAACCGATTCAAGGATAGTCGTATATCTTCTTTTTCCATTCTACACCTCCATTAGTTAGGTCTTACCTAATAATTATATTATATTCTAAAAAAAATGCAATCATTTTTGATTGCATTTTTACAATTTATCGACGTTTTTTTAAAACAACTAATAAAGCGACAATTATGATGGAAAATGACACAAGAATTCCCCTTGCAATCAGAGAATTTCCATTATTTTCTGATTCGGATACATCAATTACAAAATCCTTTAAATACTCTGTTCCGTCCTCAGAAGTGAACATGATTTGATAGAGATATTTCCCAGCATTTTTTTCATTTCCTAGGTATTCATTTATTAGAACGACACTTTGATAATCACCTTCTGTTAGTTCACCACTGTGTATGAGTAATCTTAATGCATCACTTTCTGTGAATGTAACGGTGCTTTCTATTGCGATAATGTACTCATCAATAAATATTATTGGTGCAACATCATCAAAAATAGTTACAGTCAATTGGAACAATGTGTTGTTTCCAAAATCATCACTTACTGAAAACTGAATTGTAAACTCACCAATTTCAACTTCTCGATTCGAATATAAATCACTTACAATAACGATATCTTCTACTGTTAAAACATCATAATTGTCTGTCATTACATATAGTTCTTTGATTTGTTGAATTGTCATCGCATTTTCATATGAGAATTGCATTGTACTAGGACCCATAACGACAGGTGGAAGATAATCTTCAACATGAATTGTTAATCTAACTACTTCACTATTTCCTGAAGAATCTTGTAATGAAACATCGACAAAATATATCCCTGTTGTTTCTTTGTTTAATGTATAATCATCATTATTGATGATTATTTCCGTACCACTATCATAATTGTCAACCACTTCTAGTAATGTAATAATATCATTTACAGAAACACTATTATCAACATCAACATAGAACACAGATTCTGACACAAGCGTCGGTGCATCATAATCACGAACTGTGATTGCAAATGTAACTGTTGTTTCATTGAGTGAAGAGTCTGTGACTTGAATCGTCACATTATATGTTCCAAGTGTTGCTTTGTTGGCAGTAAAACCATCTTCAAGAATTGTGAAAACCGTACTTTGATCATAATCATCATAATATGTTACCGCGCTCGAAATCACATCCGTCAATGATATGTCTTCATCAACATCTATCTCGATGACATCAGCAACATTTATGATTGGACTTATTTCATCTTTAACTAAAACTGTAAGTATAAAATATGCTGTGTTTCCAGATAAATCACTGACACTCAACATAACATCGTATGCTCCAATTACGGTCTTATTACTTGAGTAATTGTCTTCTAAGATAACAATACTATTACTGAGATCACCATCGACTTCATCGTATACCTGAATATGGTTATAGACAATATCTTCTATTAATAATTCTGCTTGGTAAGATGTAATAAACGCTCCTGATCCATTAAATTCAGGATTAGTGGTGTCAACTAGTGGTATGACATACTCTTCATATGGAGTAGCTGTTAACCCTTCTTGCAACTGAAAATTTTCTATTCCGTAGAAAGAATAAAACCTATCCATATCAGAAGCTATAATTTCAATATTAATATGTGTCTCCGTTTCACTTGTAGTAAAATGACAAATCACTTCATCAGGACTTGCAATGCAATTAGATATAGAATCCGCATTCCCATTTAAATATATATTTTCACCAAATATATAAACCTCTATGTTTCCTCCAAGCATTTCAAAACCAGGTAATGATAATGTATAATCAGTTGCGCTTTTAACCAGAATCAAATCTTCCAATACTAATGAATTATTTTCTACAATAACATTATTAATATCAAGATAATTAATTCCTCCTGGTAAATAATCACTAAAAGTTGTTGCTTCTACTTTATAAAACTGTAACATCATTACTAAAAGCAATAATCCCATCCATTTTTTTCTCATTTTTTCACCTCAATAATATGTTACGAACAGAGGTGTTATTTTACTAAAAAAAAAGAGCATCATTATGCTCTTTTTTTGTATTTAGACTTTCGATACTATACGTTCATTAATCGTTTTTAGTCACTACTTAAACTTACTCTTCCACTTTTAGACAAATATTGACATCTGCAAGTGGATTTTTATAGTCATCTTGATTTTGATACTCCTCATAATCAAACCCATAGTGCAGAGAAATATTTTGTTGTTTACAATACTTGTATATTTGTGTTCTTGCATCATGTAATTTAGAAACTTTCACAGAAAAGCAAATATATTTCCCAGCAGGTAATTTTTTTGTTACGATATGAGGTTGTTGTGGTATTAATGCTACTATTTCAGCAAGAGCATAATAATCATATTTTGTCTCTTCTTCAATGTCAGGCGGATAACAAACCATTCCAATAATGTTCTCTGGCTCAAATTTACCTTTTATTGTGCTGTTAAACTCATCAAAGAATGAATCATAGAAGGATACTAAGTCATATGGACTACTTGGTTCTATTCCATCTTCAAACTCAATACCCGCAAAAAAACGAACATCAAAATTTGCATACTTATATTCCATCATATCACCTCGTTACTATTATACTATATTATATAGAAAATAGTAAGTAATCAAGAATCGTTTTTTTTATACAAGTACTTTTGTCATTTTATAATTTTCTTTATAATAAAAAAGTGATAGAAGGATTTCTTCTATCACTTTTGATTTTATTACTATTATATTTCTGATTTCATGATGTCTAAATATGCTTTTGGTTCAAAGGTTAATGTTTTATAGAATGCATACGCGATAAAGGCAATAATGAAATTACTGATTAACATTGCTGTCCAGATTCCGCCTGATCCAAAACTTGTAAAGTTTTTAAAGATGATAATCAAGGGGATTCGTAATAACCACAAGCGTGTTACACTCACAATAAAGGAGTATTTTGTTTTTCCAGTTCCATTGTACACTCCTAAAAACGTTTGGAATATCGCCATTAATGGGAGCCCTATAATTAAATAGAACATGTATTTTACTGCTAAATCTAATGCAGCTTGATCGCCACCTAAGAACAACGCTCCTAGTGGTTCTCGAACCATTAACATAATCACACTCAACACTGTCATAATACCGACAGACAACTTCATTGCCTTATGAAATGCTTCTTTGGCACGTTCAGGATTTAAGTTACCAATATTTTGACCGATATATGCGGCTAAAACGCCACCAATTGCCATGACAGGATGAAGAACCAAACTGCTTACTCGGTTTCCAACACTGAACGCTGCAACAGTTTGAGTACCGTAAGATATGATAATACCATTCATTATGATAAATCCAATTGCAGTAATTGCTTGTCCAGTTGAAGCAGGAATTGCTGTTTCTGACAAAGCTTTAACAACATTTTTAGCGATTGGAAACTCTTTAAACGAAATAGTCAGTTCGTTTTTACCAAAGAATAATTGATAAGTTATGAGGGGAACAATCACAATATTTGAAAATAGTGTCGCGTAGGCAGCTCCCTCAACACCCATATTGAATGTTGAGATTAACAATGGCGATAATATGATGTTTATAACCATCGTAATGACTCCAAAAATGACTGGTGTTTTTGTATCACCATCTGCTTGACGTATTGATGTATACGCAAAAAAGATAAAGACAAAAACAAGTTCAAATGACCGAATTTGAAGGTAAGAAATACTTTTTTCTAACATATATCCCGATGCACCCATCCATGTCATAATGTAAGGGGCACCAAAATAGCTAATAACATTTAAAATAAATCCAATGACAATTGCAATAAAAAGAAGATTTGTGGCATACAACCTGGCATCTTTCATTTGATTCGATCCAACCAATTGTGAGATCAATGCTGTTCCAGCAATTGAAAGACCGATTCCTAAAGATATAAAGGTAAAGAGAACAGGGAACGTGATTGAAATACTTGATACTGCATCGGCTGTATGATCGGCGATTTTTGATACGAAATACATATCTACCATATCGTGAATTGTTTTAATAAAATTATTTAGCATTAAGGGAAACGCTAAAATAAAGAGACCCTTATAGATATTAGGATCTTTTAATATTAAGTATCGTCTTTTGTCTTCAGTTTCCATTAAAACACCGGCTTTCGAGAACATTATATCATATGTCATCTTTCGAAAAAACAGTTAGATTTGAAATTTTTGTCACATTAAAAAAGACCATCAAAATGATGGTCTGTTTTCTAATTTTAATGCTTCTAGTCCCCCAGTGTTAATAAAACCAATAAATTTTTCAACTAAGAACGGGTCAAACTGTGTGCCAGAATTCTTTTGGAGTTCGTGCAATGCTTGTTCTAACGATAATCCCTTACGATAAGGCCGATCTGTTGTCATCGCATCAAACGCATCGGCAATACAGATTACACGACCGAGAATCGGGATATTTTCACCACTAATTCCACGTGGATATCCAAAGCCATCATACCTTTCATGGTGACTTATAATAATAGGGATGGTATCAACAAGATTTGGAATATGTTTAATAATATTGATACTTTGAACAACGTGACTACGCATTGTTTCCATTTCTTGATCTGTCAGGTATCCTTGTTTTAATAATACACTTTCTGGGATACCAACTTTTCCAATATCATGAAGTAACCCTGCAGCTCTTATTGTTTCTAAATCTTCACCAATAAAGTTAGCAGATTTTGCTAATGCAACGCTTAATTCAGCGACATTATTTGAATGACCAAATGTATAATGATCTTTCGCATCAATCGTTGCTGCCAAGGCATAGGTACTTGATAAATATGCAGCTTTGATTTTTGCTTGAACATCATGATTGACATCCGTTAATGTATCCTCTGGACTATAAACGATTGCTTTGTTTCGTCCACTTTGTTTACATAATGTTACAGCTGAAAAAGCATTTGATACAATTTCAGGAATATTAGTTCCGTGATCAGGATAACAAGCCGCACCAACACTGACAGTCAAAAACTCTTTGATTTCTGTTGATAATAAGAAATTTCTTTCGACTTCTTTTCGAACATCGTTGATTGCTTGAATTGTTTCTTTGATTCCATAGTTTGGATAATAAATGGCAAATTCCTCTCCATCATATCTCACTACTAAAGAATCATCAGGTGCTGCAGCTTTAATCAATTCTGCAATTCGGCGTAATGCTTTATCCCCTGAACTATGACCATATAGATCATTATAGATTTTGAATTGATCAATATCGACAATAGCAACTCCAAATTGTGGATGTGCATTATCACTAAACCATTGTCCCACAGTGTCGTGGAAATAACGGTGGTTATATAACTTTGTTAGTTCATCTGTGATTGATTGCAGTTTGATTTGCTCAATCTGTTTGGCATTTTCAATGATTGCTGCTGCATTATTTAGTAATGTTGTCAAAAACTGAATTTCGACTTCCGTATATGGCAATCCATCATTACGAGAACTTATGACAACAAGTCCAATGATTTCTTTCAAATATCGAATCGGAACAATTAGTTCTGTTTGATAATATGAGATGGTTTGTTTTTCACTATCCCACATTTTTTTAAACACAATATGATTGTCTATTTGATTTCTGAGCAAGATTTCATTACCATCTTTAAACCATTGAACAATTGGTGTATTAAAATAGATTGATGTTTCTTCCAACTCATCTTGATTTAAAGTTGTTTCGTGAAGTTCATATTTAACTGCATTTTTTAATAGTAAACTTACATATTTGCTTTCCATTCCCGCCTTAATCGCTGCCAATAATGAAGAATTTATCTTTTCTAAACTAAATGATGTACCAACGATACTAGAAAATTCTCGTAACACAACTTCCCGATCAATATTTGCTCTATAAAATATCCGATCTGCCCATCGTTGTAACAATCTTCTAATCGGTTCTAACAACATGAAGACTGGTGACATTATTAATAAAACAACAATAATGTTTTGCGTCAGCTCATGTAAGAAATTATATGACAAAATAATGATTGCCGTATACATTGCGAACAAGGAAATATTATAGATTGAAAAATATAATCCTTTTTTTACAACTAAGTTAATTTCTAAGAACTTATTTCGATATATTGAATATGTTATTAAAACAGCACTTATTGTGTTAAGGATAATATCAATTGCAAATTGTCCTAAAAAGACATTTATATTGAGTGCTCCTCCAATTATAACCAAACTGATACCAATAATAACAAGACGAACTTTTTTCATACTAACTTGTTTGTTTCGTACTGCCTGAGCCATTGTTACAAATGCTAAGATACTTATTAGACTAGATATGAACGCAACTGCGTAAGCTCCAGATGCCAATTCATACACTACTTTACCATTAATAACCTCTGCACTTGTTACAACATTTCCAGTAACTGACGTTGCAATCAACAAGGCACTTGCAAAATATGCAATTCGCAAAAATGGTTTTTTACCAGTTTTGTTAATTAATGCATAACTAAACTGTAACAAAAATACTGGCACCATGATGAATCCAATTTGGAGCACAAACATGTTCCAAAATAATGGACTTGGTGCAATATTTAGTTTCATTAAGAATGATCCTATCGACCAAACTATCATTGAGATAACGTAGTTGCTAAAAGCTTTTGAGAGTCTTGTTTGACTTGATGTAATGATTATAACCAAGATAAACACATACAAAATAACTGAGATAAATGGTATTAGTGTCAGTGTATTAAGTGTCATCACGATTCGTCACCTCTTTTCTAGTATTACAAACCCTCACTAAGCAGTACTAATTTTTGAATATGATCAGCAGAAGGATTGATTTGGATAATCTCTTGCTGATTCAATTCTTTGAATTTAGCAAACGAACCTTCTTTTAAAACAGTAATTTTTAGTGGATCGTGACCCAACATTTCATGGACATCATTGTAATCTGAATCCAATTGTTTGATTTTCTTATTAATTCTGTCATATAGTTCTTCATATGGAAGATTATTTATATTTTCAATATATAATCTTAAATATGGTGAACTTTCCCCATATTCCTTACAAGCTGTCCAATAGCCATTACTGATATCTTCAAGTTTTAATGCATCCCCTATCACTTGTTTTGTAATTCTTGTAAATCCTGATAAATCAATAATATTATGGACACGGTCCATATATTTAACTTGTGGTAATTTTATTTGATCCTCAACATTCTCAAGACCAACACATTTCATAATATCCCCAATTCGATATCGAACAAATGCTCCACCACGAAGTTTAGTGATAACTAATTCATATGTCTCTCCTTTTTGAAGTTCATTAAATAATACTGTTTGTGGTACATAGGTACTGTCTTGTGTTTCTTTATTTAATTCACTTTTTGGAATAAACTCTAAGAAGTTTACATCAGGGAAAAATGTCATTCCATTGCGACTCCATGTTTCAGTTGCAACTGCAGCACTTTCTGTACCCCCAAATATTTCAAGGGGTGTGATGCCATAATAATACTCAATTTGAGACTTATAGGTATCACTATCAGTCCCACCACACACAATACCTTTGAACTCAAACAAATCTTTTGGTAATAATTGTTGTTTTAAAATTTTCTTTTTATACCAAGCACGAATCATTTTAACAGCCTGTTTCATATTCCCAGGAACGGGTAATCTTGTATCACTATTTGAAGAAGATGCGTATCCTTCCCCAATCTTAACAAGAACACTTGAAAGGCCAAAAAATAAGTCAGCTCCATGTTTCATCGCTAACCGAAATCCAACTTTATTACGTTCTCTAAACGATAATTTTTCTGCCTCATCAGTCGACGGCAAATATTCAAAATCAACTTCTGCTTTTAAGATGTATGGTGCATATCCTGTTAAGTATGGAATTGGTGCCATACCATATAAGAAGCGATCAAAATTTCGTAAATTGAAATGTCCTCTTTTTTTACTTGTTGATAAAATCAAACTACTTAAAAACATCTTCGTATGTTCTTCAATCATCACAGGTGAATAAGGAGCCAGTTTAATTGGTTGCTTACCACCTTTCCAAGTCGTTTGAACCCAATGCTTTGGTTGACTTGGTAAATCCTCACTACGTTGATTCAGCAATGTATCTGCGTAATCATCATAAGTTGTTAATGGTACATATTTTCGAAATTCATCGATTGTCTTTATTGGATGCTTTCCTAATATTTTCTTTCCAAGTTTTGATTTGCTTAACAAATCAATTTGCTCAAAAAGTAGTCGTTCTTGAATTTCCATAAACTCATCAATTGATAAATCTAAAAATCCTAAATACGCTTTCCAAATTCCGTCGTAATCTTCTTCTTTAAGCATTTCGCGTAAGTTTCTCATGTTTCCCTCCATTTAATGTGTTAATGCACTTTCTTATACTTGATAGACTAGGGATAATCATTGGAGTCTCTTTTGTGTACTCTTGATATCCCATGAATAGTTTTACAAATATATATCGTTCTTGAAGCAACACGTATGTTATGTTGAATACAGTCCATAATAATCCGGCAATAATGATTGATGTATTTGCAAAGAGAATTCCTCCTGAAATATAAAACAATAAAAACCATATTACTCCAGGATGTCTTGTTAATGCATATGTCCCAGTAGTAATTAATTTCTTTTCTTCGTTACGATGGCTTACTTCAATTACAATTGAATAGACCATTAAAATGAAATATACCAGGGTGAAAGATGCTCCTAAGATTCTTATCTGAAGTGGTAATAGTAACGTTTTACCTTCCATTAAAATAAACACACTACTAACAACAAGAATAAAAATTGCAACCAAAGTCACAATACGTTGTAAGAAGGGTTTTTGTTTTAATCCAAAAATATCTGCCGAGAACATCAAAACAAATCCGAGTGCACCAAGTAAAATATAAATCATCGTATTCACCTCATTTTCAAAAAGTCGTTATATTTACTGTTTTATACTTATGCTTGTTTAATAATATATATATAATAATCATAATAAAAGGTCATATATGACCCTTTCGATTACAAATGTAGAATACTTTTCAAAATCGGCTATTTAAAATACATGATTTGGTCTAAATTAAGCCATTTAACAATGTTCTGAATTATTTCAATTTATAGGTTGTGTTGAAAACGCTATCATGTTATAATGAATTCGTGATTTTTCCAGAATACAAGGAGGCCATTATGGATTATACAATTTTAGCGATGAACCCAGGTAGTACTTCTACCAAAATTGCGGTTTATTCAAATACAGAATTAACTTTCAAAAAGAATATCAAACATGATACTGATACAATTAACACTTTTGATAAAATAATTGATCAGTATGAATTTCGTAAAGATGCAATTTTAGAGGCATTAAAAGAAGCAAATATATCGATTGACTCATTTGATGCAATCGTTGGTCGTGGTGGGATGCTTAAACCCATTGAAGGTGGAACCTATTTGGTGAACCAAGCGATGATAGATTACGTTCGTGAAGCCCCTAGAGGCGAGCATGCATCTAATCTTGGATGTGTTATAGCAAAAGAACTTGCTTCTCGCATAAATAAACCTGCATTTATTGTTGACCCAGTTGCAGTTGATGAGATGGAAGACATAGCTAGATATACAGGTATGCCAGAAATCAAAAGACAATCATTATTTCATGCTCTAAACCAAAAAGCAGTTGCCCTTAAAGCAGCTGAAAAACTTCAAAAGAATTACAAGGATTTGAATTTAATTATTGCCCATCTAGGTGGCGGAATTAGTGTTGGTATTCATCAAAATGGTCGTGTTATTGATGTCAACAATGCTCTTGATGGAGATGGACCAATGTCACCAGAGCGCAGTGGTAGTGTTCCGATAGGTCCGCTATATAAAATGGCATTTAGTGGTAACTATACTTTAAAAGAAATGAAGCGTAAAAATTACGGTAATGGTGGCATGGTGGCATACCTTGGTACAAACGATGGTTATGAAATCGAAAAAAGAATTGAAGATGGTGATCAATTTGCCAAATTTATTCTTGAAGTTATGTGCTATCAAATTGCTAAAGAAATTGGTTCAGGCGCAACTGTTTTAAAAGGTAACGTTGATGCAATCGTCATTACAGGCGGTCTTGCATATGATAAAATGATTATTGATTTAATCAAAGAACGTGTTTCCTTTATCTCAGATGTTCTTGTTTTCCCTGGAGAAGACGAGATGGAAGCATTAGCATATGGTGCACTACGTGTTTTAAATCAATCAGAAATCGCAAAGGAATATTAGAGGTGATATTATGATACATTCAATTGAACAATTAGTCCAAGAAGCAAAAAAGATTTCAACAAAAACACTTGTTGTTGCTTGTGCAGCAGATGAACATGTTCTTGAAGCTGTCGAACTTGCTCGTAGCGAAAATATTATTTCGGGTATTTTGATCGGAGATAAACAAGCAATTAAAGTAATTCTAAATACACTAGATATAGATGAGTCATTATACCAAATCATTGATGAAAAAGATCCTGCTACTGCTTGTTTAGAAGCTGTTAAATTAGTAAGTAGTAACCCTGATTATTTTTTAATGAAGGGATTAGTGGATACTTCAATTATATTAAAAGCTGCGTTAAACAAAGAATTTGGTTTACGTACTCAAAACCGTATTTCACATGTTAGTGTGATGCAAGTTCCGACACATTCTAAATTAATCATGATGACAGATGGTGCGATGAACATTGCGCCAACGTTAGATGAGAAACGCCAAATCGTTGAAAACGCAGTAATAATTGCTCATGCTTTGGGTATTAAAACTCCAAATGTTGGAATTATTGGTGCTGTTGAAAAAGTCAACCCTCAAATGGAAGCAACACTTGATGCAGCTGAATTAATCAAAATGAATCAGAACGGAATTATTCAAAATTGTCAAGTTGGTGGACCTTTTGCAATTGATAATGCCATCAATAAAGAAGCCGCATTACACAAAGGTATCACAGATCCAATAGCTGGAGATGTTGATATTTTAGTTATGCCAAGAATCGAAGCAGGTAATGTCTTTTACAAAACAATGATGTTTCTAGCAAATGCAAAAAGCGCGAGTGTTATAGCAGGGGCTAAAAAACCAATTGTATTAACGAGCCGTGCAGATTCACCAGAAAGTAAATTTTATTCAATTGCATTAGCAGCATTAGTTACCAACTTGTAAAGGAGAGATACAATGGCAACAAAAAGCAATTTAAAAAGAGAAGAAATCGGACTTAAAACACCTAAAATATACAGTAAAATAAGAACAACAATCGAAACAGCATATTACAGAAACAACGTTGTCACAGTAACAAATATCGCTCAAGCATATAATTTAGCAAAGCAAGCACCTGGGACAATTGTTTCAGACTTTCCAGTCTTCCAACCTGAAGAACTTGGGTTGCCACAAGATGCTAAAGTATTAATCTTTAACGATGGAGTTATTACAGGACGTCAAGCACAAGCAAGACGTTTAGTTAACTCAGAGAATGTCACTAAGTACAGTGAAATTTTGCGTGACAAGATTTTCAATTCTCGTAAAAAAACAATGTATCACGGAATTGCTTATGTGGGATTACATGAAGATTTCATGGTAAAAGCACATTTATTAGTCCCTGAAGGATATGAAAACACATTATATAATTGGATGTTAAACTTCCAAAATAAAACATTCCCTATGGATCAAATATATGAAAACAGTACTCAAATAGATGAAGGGGACATCTTCCTGTATTCCGACCCAGATGAATATGTCAACGGATTCGAAGATGGTTTAAGCTTATTTGATCAAGAACATAATGTTGGTGCTCTTTTGGGATTACGCTATTTTGGAGAACATAAAAAAGCAACTTTAACTATGGCGTGGTCAATCGCTTCTCGTAACGGGTATACTGCATGTCACGGAGGACAAAAACGCTTTAATTTAGAGAATAATAAGAAATATATTGCAGGTGTTTTTGGACTTTCGGGATCTGGAAAAAGCACTATTACACATTCAAAACATAATGGCAAATATGATGTAACAGTGTTACACGACGATGCCTTTATTATTTCAAATGAAAATGGTAGTAGCGTATGTTTAGAGCCTTCCTATTTTGATAAAGTTCAAGATTATCCAACTAATAACTCAGAAAATAAATATCTATTAACAATTCAAAATGTAGGAGTTACATTAGATGATAATAACCTTCTTGTCCCAGTAACTGAGGATATTCGAAATGGGAACGGTCGAGCAATTAAGTCTAAGTTTTGGACACCACAAAGAGAATACAAATTCACAAGTAAAGTAAATTCAATATTTTGGATTATGAAAGATGATTCTCTTCCACCAATACTTAAAGTTAATTCTTCTACTCTAGGTGCAACATTAGGGGCTACTCTTGCTACTAAACGCTCTTCTGCTGAACATGGTGCAATAGCAAACAAGCTTGTTATTGAACCATACGCCAATCCATTCCGTCTATATCCTTTACAACAAGATTATCTGAAATTCAAAGATCTTTTCGAACATACAAAAGTTGATTGCTATGTAATCAATACTGGTTCATTCTTGACAAAAGATATAACACCAAAGATTACCTTAGGATTAATTGAGGGAATCGTTGAAGGAACTTTAGAATTCACTGATTTTAATGGGTTACAAGAACTTCAAATTCCATTTATTGATGGATATAATCCTGATTTTTCTGACAAAACATATCAAGAATTATTCCTTGATCGTCTGCAAAACAGAGTTGATTTTATCGATGGTTTAAAAGCTGCGGATGTTTTGCCTGTTGAAGCTCGTGAATCTTTACTAAAACTTATAACGCATATTAAAAAAGGTTAATTTAAATTAACCTTTTTTTTATGATATATTTTCCATTTTGTATGTTCAATATATCCAATGTCTTCCGCAATTTCAATTTCTTGGTCAGTATCGCAATTCCATATAAAATCATAATTTAACTTGATACATTCTTTAACAAAATACTCTACTAATTGACGTTTAATACCAAGATAATTGTTTCTCATGTTGTCTTGCTCAATATGAATATATAATTCCACATATCCATTAATTATTGGAAACTTTGTTGCAACAAATCCAATAATAAAATGCTGATATAAAAGAACAAATCCAAATCCATAAGATAAAAAATCATCGTTCTGATAATTTTTTGATATTACAGTTTGATTTATCATATTCATTCCATCAAATAAATGTACACCACTTATTTTCTCTATTTGATAACCTTCTGATAAATTTTGTTTCCTATTTGGAACGCTGTTTATGTTTCCAATGTTATAACGAAAATGAAACCCTTGATCTAATATGGCATTATTTTGATAAAACTCCTCAATTACATCACACCATTCCTGATTACTTCCGATAATCCAACAATCGTCTGTCAGAACTGAAGAAATCTGTTTAAATGGTACTGCATCACTTTTTCCAAAAAGAACATATGTCTTTTCGTGATACATTACAGCTACCTGTGGTGATGTTTCACTATCAATATAAAGTTTATAAAACTGGATAGTCTGTACGTAATTGAGGAAAATCTGAAAAAAATCTAATTGTTCAAATAGTGTTTCATATTCTTTTGTTAAATTATTGTCAACAAGAATCATTTCTGCGCTATTACTACTTTCCATTTCATCACCTCCACTATCATCATATAAAACAGGTGTAATTTATTCCATATCACTTTATAAATTGTATTATATAAAAAGGAACTCAAATATCGAGTTCCTTTGGAGCAATAATAAAGAAAATTATGCTGATAAGGGCAATACCATAAAATACGTATTGTACTCCTAAATAATCGTATACTAGACCAAAAATTGGTGCCATAAATATGATAATTAGTGATGTTAATTGAGATTCGATTGATAAAATTGATGCACGTTTGTTTTTATCAACACAATCACCAATTTTTTCAATCATGATTGGTTTTCGAATGTTTTGGAGAACATAGAATAAAACAAAGATAACTATCACAGCAAATATTTGTGATTCAAATGTATTGAATAAGAGACTTGTAAAAGCAAGCAATAGCCACGTTAATTTAATAATTTGATCTTTATTCTTAAAATTCAAGAATAAATTTGAGTACCTCGACGCAATGGAACTGGCAACATAAACACCAACATATATTAATCCAATCATTACACGTATATTTGCTTCTTGATCTATTTGATCAAACAAAATGATGCCAATCAATAACACTGAAATAATTGGTTGGATATAATCTTTGATTACTTTATATATCGCATTATAACTCGCAGAGTTCAAAATTGTAACTCGTAACCTGTTTTGTTTTCCAAAATAGACAATAACATCTGTGATGCTTTTTATAAAATCTTTTAGTTTAAATTTCGTATCTAGTTTTCGATTCAAATACGAAGGATATGTTAGAATCAAAAGCAGATCTAAAATATATGGTATTATCGCCAATAGAAACAAAAATTTCAATTCTGGTATAAAAAACACTAATACAACAGATACTAAACTTGATATTGCCGAACCAATCATTGAATAAGAACGAGTTAACCCATAAATTTTACTTTTATCCGTCGTTAATTCATGATAATCCAAGAACTCCATTATCATTGCTTTATGGGTTCCACTGCGGAATGCTTCACCAAACCCAAACAACATAAACGCTAATGCAAAAACGCTATATGAACCCCCTATGAAAAACAAGACAAATGAGATAATGTAAAACATAAAGCAAATAACCAACTCGGTTTTCTTTCCATATCGATCAGCAATGACTCCTGATGGTATTTCAAAAATGTATACTATTGCTTCTCTTACAGCATACAACGTCATAATCAATGTTACACTCATATTATTTTCCAGCAAATACAACAATAAGAAAGGATCAAAAAATCTGAGATTTTTAAATAATCCATAAAAACTAAATTTCCAAATTTGAATTTTGATGTGTTTTGAACTTGTCATTTTCTCACCCCACTATATTATATAACCTCGTAACCTTTACAACAATAAAAATAGCCTTTCGGCTATTTTTTTATTTTTTTCCATCCGATTAGAACATCGTCATATGTAAATTCTACTTTCATACTTTCAACACCAATAGATAAAATCAACAATACTTCATTTGGTGAATATTTCCATTCCGATATAACACCTTTTTTAATCGTACGAACAAATACTTTTGGATCAGGTTTATAGTCCCTATATGGAACTGAACGATCATTACCATCACGTTTTGCTAATGATTTAAGTGTTGCATTATGAAAGACCATAATACAGTCTAGAGCTATTTGATGTTCAAATGTTGTGTTCTCTGGATGATTTTCTTTTATTTCTAAGTAACTAAATTCCAAGTATAAATCCTTGCCTTTAAATGATGCATTATCAACAACACTATCTTTGGGGATGATTTCTTCAATAAATCCAGGAGTTAATGCAGTATACTTTTTGAGCAAGTTACCAGTAATTGATTCTACTGCTGTTTCTTGTTGTTTGATATCTTTGATTTTGATATTTCTATTTTCAATCACAACCGAAACTGGACGAATCATATAACTTTTTTCTTTATCAAATGTTTTCCCTTTAGTTTCTAGAATTTCAATAATAATTGCAGCATACTCTTCATAAGCTACAGAATCAAAAGTAATAACCTCTTCGTCTTTATAGATAGAAATATAAGTATTCTCAATATTAAAGGCAGTCACTTCATCATATGGAATGACAATAAAATCCTTTTTCGAAATTCTTTGAATCAATAGTTGGGGTGTAATCACTAGTAATTCAGTGTTATTAATATTATTAGTGGCAATAGGGTAAGCAAAAAGTAAGACAAATGCTAAAAAGAAAAGTAATCCATTCATACCAATAGCTACAACACCTGCTATCTCAAGGATATACAAAATAGTAATTATGAAAAAGATCCCATAGCAATACATGCGCCATTTACTTTGCTTCATTTTCGGTTCACTAACAATATAGTCTTTCAAAACATAGTCGTATCTATTTAATAATAATTTTGATAATTTTGTAATCATACTATCACCTCTTATGTCTATTTTAACACTTTTTTTGTGTTTTTAGAATTGATATAACCATAAATTTCATTATCTTAAATAACTCACATAATTTTCAGCTAAATAAATGCAAAAAGTATGACTTTAGTGTGTTATAATCACATATTTAATGTTATAATATCGTATAGATATCATTACAATGAGGTGAAAAAATTGAAATCATTTTTAAACACAAAAAGCGACGGAAAGTATATGATTGATAAAGTATTTAAAGCAGCAATAAAAGCGAAAGAGGCTAAAGCAAAATATGGTGACATTGTTGTTGATGCTACATTGGGAACACTATTTGATGAAGATGGTGTATTCGTTGCATTTGACAGCGTATGGGGTCCATATGATGGTATTCATAAAATTCAAAAAGCAAAATATGCTGCATCAATTCAAGGAAATCCTTCATTTAGAAATGCAGTCTATGAATGGCTTTTCGGAACAATTGATGAAGAAATTCACTGTGAGATTTTGGCAACTCCTGGAGGTGCAGGTGCTATTTCAAGCACTATGAAAAACATTCTAAATCCCGGTGAAATCATCTTAAAACCTTCTCAAGGTTGGGGTCCATATAAAACAATGGCGACAGAATTTGGAATAGTTTTAGAAGATTACAATATGTTTGATGGTAATCATTTTGACTTGAAATCGTTCAAAGAATCGTTAGAGCGTGTTATGAAAAAACAAGGAAAAGTACTTGTTATTATCAATGATCCATGTCATAACCCAACGGGGTATACAATGACTTCTGAAGAATGGGATGAAGTTATTAGTATTGTTAATATACTCTCAAAGCAAGGTCCAGTAATTATCTTGAATGACATTGCATATTTGGATTATAATCTAAAAGGTGACGCTTGGAAACAGCACTTTAAGAAGTTCAATCATCTTGATGAACAAGCAATGGCAGTAATTGCTTTTAGTACTTCTAAAACATTAACAGCATATGGTGCAAGAGCTGGAGCAGCGATTTGCATCACAAAAAATAGTAATGAGTTAGAGAAATTTATTAATGCTGGTATTTATTCAGCAAGAAGCATATGGTCGACTGTAAACAACAGTGCAATGGAACTCTTTGCTCTAGTTACTACTGATCCTACATTAAAAGCAAATTTCATAAAAGAAAAACAGTATTATGTTGATTTACTAAAAGATCGTGCCGAAATTTTCGTTACAGAAGCACTTCAAGTTGGACTTGAAATTTATCCTTTTAGTGAAGGGTTCTTTGTAACACTAAAAGTGCCAAACAACAAAGACAAAGAACAATTGAATCTCTTACTCCAAGAAAACAATATTTTTACCGTTGAAGTCGATGGCGGATTACGTATTGCAATTTGTAGCGTTCCAAAGCGTAAACTTGTTGGACTTGCTAAACGTATTTACGACATTAAAAACGCGTCATAATCTTATATTAATCATATTTTAAACGATAACACTACAGATTATTATCTAATTGTTATCGTTTTTTTTATTCAAAAATTCTGCGCTTTTTTTATGAACTAATTTACACTTTAATCGGACTCTATGATATAATTTTCATATACAAGGAGTGATAAAAATGATCGTTTATGTTGACCCAAAAACAATTGGAAAAAACAACCTTAACGCCTTAGTTCAAAGGTACCCGAGTGTTGAATTTGTGACTGATTTATCAAGATCTACTGAAATCGAAGTTTTATTTGCATGGGCGCCAAAAGTTGTCAAAGAGATGCGTTTGGAAGACTATCCAAAACTCAAATGGATTCAGTACGCTGCTGCTGGTTATGATGGTGTTGATTTATCTAAAATCAAACAACACAATATCATCTTTTCAAATGCACAAAATGTATTTTCGAAAGCAATTGCTGAGGATGTATTCGCAAAAATAATGTATTTTAATCGTCATATTAGAAAGTACGTTAATGCAATGGAAGAGATGAAATGGGAACCACAACAGGAATTTGAATTAACAAATTCAACAGCCCTCATTCTTGGTGTTGGTTCCATTGGTAAAGAACTTTCCAAACGAATGAAAGGTTTTGAGATGAATATCATCGGTTATCGAAAAAACAAAACTGATGAACCAAATTTTGACAAGATTATTACCTTGGAATCCGAACTTACCGATGCTTTAACAATAGCTGATTATGTAATATTAGCTTTACCGTTAAATGAAGATACAATACATATGTTTGATTTAGAAAAGTTTCGTTTGATGAAAAAATCAGCACTTTTTATTAATGTTGCTAGAGGTAAAATTGTAAATCAAGAGGATCTATATTTTGCGTTATCAAATCATTTAATTAGAGGAGCTGGTTTAGATGTTGTTGACCCTGAACCGTTGCCAGTTAATCATCCATTATGGTCATTAGACAATGTTTATATTACCCCTCATAATGCTTCTTCTAGTCCATATTTGAAAGATCGTCTATATCAAATGTTCACAATGAACTTGGATCTATATTTAGCCGGTGAACCAATTAAATATCGCTTGATTTAGTTCTGCATCAATAATCCTCAATATATATTTGAACACATAAAAAGACTATGATAATCGAATTATCATAGTCTTTTTTGCTATTCTAATGTTGTTCTTTTGTTACTCAACAATACGTATCCAACCTTCAGGTGCTTCAATATCACCATAATAGATACCTACTAATGTATCGTATAGTTTTTTGACAACTGGGCCAACTTCACCATCACTAAACTGGTAACGGTTTCCTTTGTGAGTAATTGCTTTAATCGGAGTAATAATTGCGGCAGTTCCGCATGCTCCTGCTTCTTTAAATTCTGAAACGTTATCAATAAAGCACTCACGTTCTTCAACTTTATATCCAAGCATATTTTCTGCAATCCATAAAATGGAACGACGTGTAATACTTGGTAAAATACTTGAAGATTTTGGTGTCACAATGACATTATCATGCGTTACACCAAAGAAGTTTGCAGCTCCTACCTCATCAATTTTTGAATGAGTTGCAGGATCCAAATAAATAACTCCAGCATAACCAGCGTTTTTCGCTTGTTCACGAGGGTATAAACTTGCTGCATAATTTCCAGCAACTTTAACTTTTCCTGTTCCATTTGTTGCAGCACGGTCGTAGTCCGTTGTTACAAATTCCAAAGCAGACAATCCACCTTTAAAATAAGTTCCAACAGGAGCACAAAATACGCTAAATAAATACTCATCACTTGGTTTTACACCCAAGTTCATTCCTTGCCCGATAACAAATGGACGAATGTATAAAGATTGTCCAGTACCATATGCAGGAATATCGTCTTTATTTGCTTTTACAACTTCTTCAATTGCTTCAAAGAATAGTTCTTCATTTAATGTTGGGGCAACTAAGCGAATCAATCCTTGATTGATTCGTTCAAAGTTTAATTCCGGACGGAATAATTGAATATGCCCATCTTTTGTACGATAAGCTTTAAGGCCTTCGAATAATGCTTGCCCATAATGAAACACATTTGATCCTTCATGAATGGTAATGTTTTTGTCAGTTGTTAAACTACCTTTTTCCCATACACCATCTTTTGTCCATGCACGGTATCGATATTTTGTTTCTTTTAATGCATAACCCATACTATTTCGCCTCCATAGTTTTGTTTCTAAATGACTTAATATTTCCCTTGTGCGATCATTGCGTCAGCTACTTTTGTAAATCCAGCAATGTTTGCTCCAGCAATTAAATCATATCCAAATCCATAACGAGAAGATGCTCTAACACAACTATTATAGATGTTTTTCATAATTCCACGTAGACGTTCATCTACTTCTTCAGCTGTCCAGCTAATTCTCATAGAGTTTTGCGCCATTTCTAATGCACTTGTTGCAACTCCACCAGCGTTGGCAGCTTTACCAGGCCCAATTACAACTCCAGCAGCTTGTAATAATGTAACTGCTTCATTTGTCGTAGGCATATTTGCACCTTCAATAAGATATTTTACACCGTTTTTGATAATCATTTCAGCATCAACAGGGTGAATCTCATTTTGTGTTGCACAAGGCATAATCACATCAACTTTACGTTCCCAAGGTTTTTTACCAGGAATGAATTCCACACCGAAACGGTCTGCATAGTCTTTGATTTTACCATTTGTGTTTGCTCTCATTTGTAGTAAGTAATCAATTTTTTCTTGTGTAGTAACTCCCTCAGGATCATAAATGTATCCTTCAGGTCCACTTAATGTAACAACACGTCCACCTAAATCACGAACTTTTTTACAAACACCCCATGCTACGTTACCAAATCCTGATACTGCAACTGTTTTGTTTGAAAAATCAGTTTCGTCATGTTTTAGAATACTTAATGCAAAATATGTTGCTCCATAACCAGTAGCTTCAGGGCGAATTAAACTTCCACCATAAGTTAAACCTTTACCAGTTAACACACCATTTTCAAATGCACCACGGATACGACGATATTGTCCATATAAATAACCAATTTCACGTCCACCAACACCGATATCTCCAGCAGGAACGTCAACATCTGGTCCAATATGACGATATAATTCTGTCATAAAGCTTTCACAAAAACGTCTAATTTCTTCATCTGATTTACCTAGTGGGTTAAAGTCACTTCCACCTTTACCACCACCAATTGGTAATCCAGTTAAACTGTTTTTAAAGATTTGTTCAAATCCTAAGAATTTGATTAATCCAAGATATACTGATGGATGGAAACGTAATCCACCTTTGTATGGCCCAATAGCTCCATTAAATTGAACTCTAAATCCACGATTTACTTGGACAACACCTTCGTCGTCTACCCAAGGAACACGGAATGTAATTGAGCGTTCAGGTTCAACGATACGTTCTAAAATGTTGTTTTCAATATAGTCAGGATTTTTCTCAAGAACTGGACCAAGTGAATGTAACACTTCAGTCACTGCTTGAAGAAATTCATTTTGATCTGCATCAATTTTACAAACTTTAGCAAGTACGCCATCAATATATTCTTTGGTTGCTTTTGAAGTTACACCATCTCCTTGAGGGAAATCGAAACTATCAAATTTATGAACAAATAATCCGCTACGTAATTTTGGTTCGAACCATGTTGATTTAGCAGGCATAATCATACCTTCATCAGCCACAGCCATAATATCTGTCATTTCAACAGGATATAAAGCGAATCCACAACCATCTAATTCGTCTGTTTTGTCTTTTAGTCCTTTTAATCCACGAATTCCACCAACAAATGTTACACGAGAAGAATCACGAAGATTTTTAATTCCTAAAATGTTATTGAAGACATGTTTTTCTAAGATTGCTGCATCAATTTCATCAACAATTGTTTCACCTTCACAACATTCTTCTTTTAATGTCAATTTATACCATGCTTTATTTACATACATTCCAAATGTTCTTTTAGAAACAGGTTTGTATGGTGCTTTTTGTTCTTCAATCACAAACAATTCGTGCATTTGTGCCCAGAATTGGTCTAATGTAATTCCTCCTAAATCATGAATAATGCGATTGTAAGGCATGATATTCAATGATGATTCAGGGAAAATAACACTCATGAAGTAGTTAAATTCTTCTTCACCTGTATAATTTGGAAACTCTTGACGTCTTTTTAAAGCAACTTTACTAGCTGAAGCACAACGATGGTGTCCATCAGCGATATATAGACTATCAATATTGCCAAAACGTTCTGTGATTTCAGCAATGATTTTTTCGTCATCTACAGTCCAAACGATATGTCCTACACCGTCTTCTGATGTGAAATCATAATCCGGAGTTTTTTCAGTCCATGTAGCTAAAATTTCATTCAAACGTTCATCATCACGATAAGATAAGAAAATCGGTGCAGTATTTGCATCACAAGCATCGAAATGATCAATACGGTCTTTTTCTTTACGAAGAAGAGTTAATTCATGTTTCTTAATAATATTATTTACATAATCATTAATAGATGTTGCACCAACAAAACCAGTTTGTTCACGTCCATCCATAACTTGACGATAAATATAGATCATTGGTTTTTCATCTTGTACTAAAATTCCGTCTTCTTCAAATACTTTTAAATTTTTACGTGCTTTGCGATACACTTTTGGATCATACTGATCAGTACTAGATGGATAATCAATTTCACTTCTTACAATGTGTAAAAAGCTATAAGGATTTCCTTTTGCCATTTGTTTTGCTTCTTTACGATCCATAACGTCATAAGGTAATGACGCAACTCTTTCTACCAAATCAAGTCTTGGTCTCAGAGCTTTAAACGGTCTAACTATAGCCATTCTCTTTATCCTCCTAAGATAAACTTTCTAATATTACTTCTACTGTTTCTTGCCCAATTCTTGCTTGAGCTTCTATTGTTGCAGCACCGATATGTGGAGTTAAGGAAATCATGTCATGTTGAAGAATTCGTTCATTTTTTGTCGGTTCTTCTTCGTAAACATCCAAAGCTGCCATTTTCACAATTCCACTATCCAATGCCATTAGAAGTGCATCTTCATTTACTACGCCACCACGTGAAGTGTTGATTATAACCATTCCTTTTTTCATAACATCAAACTCAGGTTGTCCGATATAAGATCCTGAATCCTTCTGAAATGGAATATGTAAACTAATAATATCTGCTTCTTGTAATAAGCGCTCTTTACCAACATACTTGCATTCTGGTAGTAATTCGCTTTGACCTAAAATATCGTCATAGATAACTTTCATACCTAGTGCCATCGCTTTTTTAGCAACACTTTTACTAATACGTCCAAATCCAACTAATCCTAATGTTTTACCATTTAATTCAAATCCTTGGTATTGTTTTTTGTTCCATTTACCTTGACGCATTGTTACGTTTGAAATATAAATATGTCTTGCTAATGCAAACATATGTCCAAGTACTAGTTCCGCTACAGCATCACTACTACTATTTGGAGTATTACGAACACTAATACCTTGTTCTTTTGCATAGACATGGTCGATATTGTCAATTCCAACTCCGGCACGAATAATCAATTTTAATTGTTTTGCTTGTAATGCAATATCAATCAAAGGTTTACGAATTTTTGTTGCACTGCGGATAATTATACAGTCTACTTCTTGAATTTTTTGGTCCAACTCTGCACCATCATAGTGCGTTGTATCAACATCATATCCAAGTTCAATTAAACGATCTCTTGAACTAGGATCAATTCCATCATTTGCTAGAATTTTATACATAGTGCCTCCTATAGTCCCCAAATATCTTCGATTTCATGAAGTAATGCATATAGGTCTTCAATCTTACGATCTGCCATATGAGCAATACGGAATGCTTTATCTTTCAGGCTTCCATACCCATTACTAATCAAATATCCTCGAGTTTGTAATTCTTTATTCAAATCACCAATACTAAATCCTCTTGTATTTAATATTGTCGTAACAGTATTAGAACGATATCCTTCAAAAGCAAATAATTCAAAATGTTTTTGTGCCCAATCTTGAACAATTTTTGCCATCTCAGCGTGACGATTAAAACGGTTGTCTAATCCTTCAACATCCAAAATTTTATCTAATTGATAATCCAAAGCCCACATATGTGGTGTCGATGGTGTAGATGGATATTGATAATCTTTATGAACACGTTTTACAACATTAATTAAATCTAAATAGAATCCACGGTTTTTAACAGTTTTAGCACGTTCGATTGCTTTATCACTGATTGCTGCAACACTTAACCCTGGAGGAAGTCCCAAACATTTTTGTGTTGATGTTAAACAAATATCAATTCCACATTTATCTACTTCAACTTTTGCTCCTGCTAAACTACTAACAGTATCAACAAGATAAATAATATCTGGATATTTTTTAACAACTTCACCAATCGCTTCAACAGGATTCATAATTCCACTTGATGTTTCATTGTGAGTCACAGTTACAACGTCGTATTTCCCTGTTTTTAAAGCCTCTTCTACCATTTCAGGTGTCGTTGGCATTCCAGGCTCTGATTGGAACAAATCAGCTGGTATACCATTTACTTCAGCCATATTGAACCAACGATCTCCAAATGCTCCAACACTGAATACAGCAGCACGTTTTGCGGTACATGAACGAATTGCCATTTCCATAATTCCACTACCAGAAGATGTTGATAAGATAATCGTGTTTTTTGTATACATTAATTTTTGTAGTTTCTCTGAAATACGTTTTTGCAACTCAGTCGCTGTTTTACTGCGATGCGCGATTTGTGGTGTTGCCATTTTTTCAAGAATGTCAGGTGCCACATCAACAGGACCAGGTATAAATAGTTTTAAACTCATAATTTTCATTCCTCTCTTATCATTAAATTTCCTTACAACACATAAGCATTGTAACAATAATGATTATTAAAAACAAGCGTTTTCATTAATTTTTTTCACTTTTTTTATTTATATTTTAAAACGGCTTTGTATAGCCGTTATTATTGTTATTTATTTATCATATTTCCAGAATAATGATGAAAATATTTTCATTCATTTTTTTAGCATAGTTCATTTTAAAAAATGCCTCTGTATTTTTGATTATGAAAGAGTTTTCAAAAGAAATATTTTGCTATTGCTTTCAATAAAGTGTGGTGTTACAATAAAGTTGATTTTTTCAGTAAAGGAGAATAAATATGAAATTATCTGATCGCATCATCAACATGCAAGAAAGTCCCGTCCGTAAACTTGTACCAATTGCAACAAGAGTTAAGAAACAAGGTAAGAAAGTATATCACTTAAATATTGGACAACCTGATATTGAAACACCCAAACAATTCATGGATGCAATCAATCACTACGATACTTCTGTTATCAAATACTCATTTAGTCAAGGTGAGCCTGTCTTAATTAACGCAATTCGTGATTTTTTCAAACGTGATGGAATCATCTTTGAAGAGGATGAAGTTCTTATTACAAACGGGGGAAGTGAAGCTTTAACATTCGCAACCATCGCAATTTGTAACCCTGGTGATGAGATATTAGTCCCAGAACCATTTTATACTAATTACAATGGTTTTACAAATGCTGTAAACGTTAATATTAAACCAATTACTACAAAAGCTGAAGATGGATTCCACCTTCCAAGCAAAGAATATATTGTTTCTTTGATTACCCCAAAAACAAAAGCAATTCTATTTAGTAATCCTGGTAACCCTACAGGAACAATCCTTCGTCAAGATGAACTAGAATTAATTGCTGAAATCGCTAAAGAACATGATTTATTCATTATCAGTGATGAGGTATATCGTGGTTTTGCCTTTGATGGTCTTCATGGAATCTCAATGGGAACTATCACTGATGTTCAAGATCGCACGATTATTATTGAGAGTGTTTCCAAACGCTATAGTGCTTGTGGTGCAAGAATCGGAAGCATCAACAGCAAAAATAAAACACTAATGAAAAATATCTTAAAATTATGCCAAGCCCGTTTATGTGTAGCAACACTTGAACAAGTCGGGGCTGCTGGTTTATATGCACTACCTGATTCATACACAGAATCCGTTAAAAACGAATATCAAGCACGTCGAGACATTGTTTATGCCTCTTTGAGTAAGATTCCTGGCGTTATATGTGAAAAACCAACAGGAGCGTTTTATGTTGTTGTGAAACTCCCTGTGAAAAACGCTGAAGAGTTTGTTATTTGGTTATTAGAAGAGTTTGACTTAGATGGTGAAACAGTTATGTTAGCGCCAGCTGAAGGATTCTATGCAACAAAAGGCCTCGGAATTGATGAAGTACGTATTGCTTATGTATTAAATACAACAGATATGGAACGTGCAATGTATATCTTAGAAAAAGGATTAGAACAATATAATAAATAACTGAAACTTTTGTTTCAGTTTTTTTATTTTGTATAATATGATATGATTTGTATATCAAAACAAAGAGGTGATACAATGTTTATAGAAGAACATAACGGCAATATACCAACGATAAGTCTTAAAGCAAAAATCTTTCACAATGCTTGTATTAGTGGTGATGTCACAATCGAAGACAACGTTAGTATTTGGTATAACGTCTCAATTCGTGGTGATATGGCAGATATTATCATCGGTGAAAACACCAATATTCAAGACAACGCT